>JASEFH010000022.1 GCA_030019205.1 Methanomicrobiales archaeon | reverse complement strand
ATAATCTATGGCGCGAAAAATCTTGATACTATTGGTAATATTAATCCTCTGCACCGCTCTAATCTCCGCAGGATGTACGGTAGCACAGAGCGGTTCCAGCACTGCGGGGGGTCAATCCTCTGCCCAAAAAACACCAGCAACTCCGGTCCCATCAGTTGGAACTATAAAAGTGACTTCCACTCCCTGGGGGGCATCCGTCTACCTGGACGGCACCTACCGCGGCAGCACTCCCCTGAACATCACGGATGTCCCCGTGGGAAAGCATGAGGTCCGGCTATCCATGCCCGATTATGCAACTGTCAACGGTACTGTGGATGTGAAAGCAGGTCAGATAGCAACATTCTCACAGACGATGACGCTTCCAAAGCCCGATGTCAAGGGAACGCTCACAAAGACCCAGTATGTATATGGAAACCCCTGCAAGTGGATCTTCTCGGGAACACTGACGAATTCCGGCGAGATCTCGGCCCAGGAACTAACCCTGACCGCCACAATGAACCCAACCAAGTCAGGATTCGCAACGGGATCCAAGACGGTCACGGTCGGTACAGTCGAACCGGGTAAATCCAGGAGCTTCTACGTCGAGGTCCCGGTTGATTGCGGCGGAGAGTACAAGGGCGGATCGATATCATTCAGGTATAAAGATAAGTACGATAAGTCCTACAGCGGCTCTATTGCTCTCTAACAATATTTTTCGGTCCTATCGAAGAGAGAAATCCTATCTTTTCCGATCGAGCCGATAGTCGCAGAGAATTTTCCCGCGAGAATCCCCGGGATCGATTTTTCGCACGGTAGGCAATTAATTATGGAGAGGTTGGATAATGCCAGATAAATATTTTCTTTTAATTTTTTATTTGAATGCAAGAAATCGCAATTAAGTTTACATTATTGAGTCAATCCAGGATATTCAGGTTTAATTCAAAATAATTCAATGGAGAAAGTATTTATATATGTGAACTTTTCTAATTTTCATACTTAAAGGTGAGATCTGAAATGCTGGAGAGTATCTCTCACAATAGATTATTTCCCAGGGAAGAGGGCGTATCCGAGACGGTCGGGCAGATGATGATGGTCACGGTCATCGTCATCCTGGCCTTTCTCGTCAGCGGATTCGTGCCCGGGCTGGGCTGATGTGCGTCGCAAGGCGATAGGGGAAAGATAAAAAAGATACTGGAAGATTAAGAAATGATTGGGAAAGTCAAGGGCAGGCCTCGTGAAGATGAAGCCGTATCGCCGGTTATCGGGGTGATCCTGATGGTCGGGATCACGGTGATTCTTACCGCGGTGATTGCCACGGTCGTGCTCGGCATGACCTCAACAGTCGAGGCAAAAAGAATGGTAGCAGCCAATGCCATCCAGAACGAGGATGACATCCTGATCTACTTCCACGGCGGTCCGGATAGGGGACAGGTTCAATCTCTTGATATCACGGTGTACAGTTCTCTGGGAACGGCATCGCATACCGTGAACAATCCAGTAGTGGGTTGCATTGATACCTTCCCAGGCCTGGGCACAGATGGAAAAGAGCACGTAATCGTGATCGCTCATTTCAATAGCAATATCGACGAGGATCAGGTCATTCTGGATGCATATGTATGAACCGGCAGGTTAGGCTCTAACCGTCTAAATGCATCATGAATCCACGAATATTTGCAATTTGCCCATAAAATTTAGAATTGTATTTCTCCATGCTTTGTTTTTAATAAATCAGGAAATGGAAACCCTATATTGTATTCCAGAGAAAATACTCGCCCGTTAGTAAGATGGTAAAAACTGACGATCAGGACAAAGGGGTCTCGCCCGTGATCGGCGTCATCCTGATGCTCGCCATCACGGTGATCCTGGCGTCCGTCATGGCCGCGTTCGCGATAGGATTTACCGGCGCTATTCAGAGGCCGTACGATGTACACGCCTCCGCGTATCAGGAGGGCGGTAATATCGTGGTCACCTACCGGGGAGGGCAGGATCATGAGGCTGTCGAAGCGATCAGGATCACCATCGTCGATAGCCGGGGCGTCACCCTCGAGCCGAACCATGAGCTGCCGTCACCGTCCATCGGAGAGTCGCATTCAGAAGCGGGTGCAACGGCGGGGAGGGATCACGTGGTGGTCGTCGCCCGATTCAAAGATAACTCCGAGCGGGTGATCCTGGATGCCTATGTCTAGCGGGCGGCGAGAAGGAGGATCGGCTATCCGGTAGAACCAGACCTCGTGGGATTGAAATGAGTTTGAATCGAATGTGCGTTCCACTCTCTTCATCCGATTTTTATTATAATATTCGATTGTTTCTGGTTTTACAGTTGATTGACCATAACATCACTTAGAAATATTTATACAATGTCTCTAACAATACTGAAACAATTCAATCCGGTCGTGCCGGATGCGGGGGTAACGATGCGGGAGATCGACAGCGAGGAGGCAGTTTCTGAAACGGTTGGCATTATCCTTGCAGTCGCGATAACTGTCATGCTCGCCGCCTGGGTGGCCGCCAATGTATATGGAGTGGCGGAGAAGACGAAGAACACCTATCTGGTCTCTGCATCGGCATACGACGACGGAATCGGGAATATCGTCGTCACCTACCAGGGCGGGCAGGACCACGACAAACTGGTGCGGCTGGACGTGTGGATTCTCAATGGGGAGAATCAACCGGATAACTGGACCTGGGCGCCGCCGGAGATCGGCGTTACAAGAAAGAGTAATGTACCTCCAACACAGAAGCCGGATCGGATCTATATCGTGGCGACATTTATCGACGGTACCGAGATTCTGATAATGGACAAGTACGTCTGATTACCACCTTTTCTGAATGTCTCCGTTTGTTCGATAGCGATAACGATCGTTGAGGATTGCTTTAAGGAGGTGATCCGCGTTAGCCATCGCAGGGGAGAATCGATACGGTTCACGCCGGTCTAAACCCTGGACCTCGATGAGATCCTGCCGTGGGGTTCACCCTTGAAGATCTCGAGAGATGCTTCCGGCTCCGTTGACAGACCTGTTGCGCGAGAGTCGCCCCGCGATCTCCGTCGTCATCACGGCATGGAACGAGGCGGAGGCTATCGGGGGCTGACCTCACGGTCCGTGGGTTGTCAGGCCTGCCGTCCGGGGATGGCGGGCCGCTGCGGGGCATGCTCATCCGCGCTCTCGAGGTATCGCGCGATGAATGCTGCGATATCTGCAGGAATTTCCCCGGCGTTCATGCCCCGGAGATCCATCGCTGTCAGCGATATCCCGGCCGTCCTCGGGATCATTAATAATAAATATAATAATTATAATCATAATTATTATGAGGTTTTACAACCGGGACCGGGAGCTCGGGCTCATGGACCGGCTCCACTCGGCACGCCCCTCATTCCTCGTCGTCACCGGCAGGCGGAGAGTCGGGAAGACCGAGCTCATCCTGGAATTCATGCGGGGGAAGAGAGCCCTCTACTTCTTCGTGGACGCCAACAAGAGCATCGATACCCTCATGGACGAGTTCGGGCGGGAAACGGCGTTGGCCCTGGACCTGCCCGAATACATCCGCCTGGACTCCCCCGAAGCCCTGCTCGAATTCCTCTTCTCCCTCGACCAGCCGTGCATCGCAGTGTTTGACGAATTCCAGCGGTTCCAGAAGATCCATCCCTCCTTCATCACGCAGCTGCAGCGGTTCTGGGATCTGCGAAGCAGAGAGTCTCGCCTCTTCCTCATCGTCTCCGGCTCATCGGTGGGTATGATCCGGAAGATCTTCCAGGAGGGTGACGCCCCCCTCTTCCGCCGTGCAGACAATATACTCACCCTTCGCCCCTTCGGACCCCGGGAGTGCCTCTCCATACTCGCCGACATCGGCGTGAAGGACCCGACCGCACGGCTCGACCTCTACCTGCTCTTCGGCGGGATGATCTACTACTACACGTTCCTCGAGAAGTACGGATGCACCGACCTGGAGACCGCCCTCGATCGCCTCATCCTGAACGATCTCGCCCCGCTCCAGCGCGAGATGAGCGACGTGCTGATCGAGGAGTTCGGGCGGGAGCACGCGACCTACTACGAGATCCTCTCTGCCATCGCCGAAGGGAAGACATCGCAGAAGGAGATCGCCGATTTCACCCATATCGCCCCTACCTCCCTGCCGCCGTACCTCAGGGATCTCATCGACCTCCTGGGGATCATCGAGTACAGGGTCCCGGTAACCGAACGGGACCGCCCGTCGAAGATGGGGCGGTACTTCCTCTCCGACAATTTCTTCCGCTTCTTCGCCCGCTACATCTACCGCAACATGAGTCTGTACCAGAGCGGTCGCTACGATCTCCTCAAAGAGCGGATACTCCGCGAGTGGAGGGGATTCTCCGGCCAGGCGTTCGAGGATATGGTGCGGGTCCTCCTGAAAGAGGATCTCCTGCCCCGGTTCGATCATGCAGGCCCGTGGTGGAACCGCCGCGGTGACGAGATCGACCTTCTTGCCATCGGTCCCTCCGGGCCCCTCGCGATTGAGATCAAGAACCAGGATCTCACTCTCGAAGAGGCACGGACCATCCTGGCCCGGCTCGAGAAGAAGATCCCGCTCGTGAAGGGCATCGGCGAACCGGTGAGCCTGGGGATTGCAGCCCGCACAATAGATGGAAAGGCGGATCTGGCTGCTGAAGGCCACTACACCCGCGACCTCGCCGATCTGGGCATCGGGCCCGCCCATGGCCTCAATCGAAGGTATTTTTAAGGTTCTCTGTTCTGCGGGAAATATTTTCCGGCAGTAACGCCCGGTCCATAGCCCTTTTTGTTGCGCCACTTCCCGCCTGGAGATGGATCGTGTGGCAACACGAATCGCCATCGAGGAATAGGCATGCGGTCCTATCATACGAAGGGGAGGGGGTTGCACTCGCTCCCCCCGCACCCCCACCCCTGAGCGCGATACCTCAGCGTGGGAAGATAATCGGGAGAGGATGGCTCGGGCCATCCTTCACTATACAACCCCCTGCGATGAGATAGATTGCTGTCCCTCAAAATCTTTCCAGCTGTCCCCGGGGACCCGCAGCCCCGGCTCGGATATCCTTTATACCTCCCCGAGTAAGGTATTATTAACGGGCAGACGTTTGATCTGCGATGCTACGGGGTGCGATGCGATGAGACGCCTGAACTATCGGATCCTGCTCCGGAAAGAGCCGGAGAGGGGATATACGGTTACCGTGCCGACACTTCCCGGCTGCGTCACCTTCGGGGAGACGGTCGAGGAGGCAATAGCGATGGCAAAAGAGGCCATCGAGCTCTACATCGAGGATCTCCAGGAGAAAGGCGAGGACATCCCCACCGAGGAAGGACTGCGGGAATACACCCTCACCGTCGAACCCCGAGAGAATGTTCGGGTAAAAGTCATCCTCGATTCAGCGATCTCCCGGAGGACGCAAGGGATCCTGAAAGGAATGCCCGTAGAGGAGATCATCTCGGACATCGAGAATAGAGGCGTCTTCTGATTCGGATATCATTCTATTTTACCTGTTCGGCCAAAATCAGGGGCTACGGCAATCGCAGAGAAGGAGGATTGAAAAGAATGAGGTGCGTTGCTCTCTGCATGACGATCAGTTTTAAATGGCCAACCGTGTCGAAGTCCGGTAGGTTCCTCCATGCCTATCTCCCACCCCAGTTCAACCTGTGCGAAGGCTGCCCCGCGATCTCAGTCGTTATCCGAACAAGGCCGGGGCGATTGAGGGACGACTTTGCGGTACATTGACCGCCAGAGCCTGGAGCGGGAGTCCTGCAGGATTGTCATTGCGAACGGGAGGTGCTTCGGTAAGAGGCAGCCTTTTGGATCCCCCTCTCCTACGAACACCTATGAAGATCAAAGTAGTAGTCCGCGAAGGGGAGGACGGATGGTACGTTGTCGAGGTTCCTTCCCTGCCGGGCTGCATATCGCAGGGGAAGAGGATCGAGGAAGCGTGGAGAATATCAGGGAAGCCATCGAATTCTACATTGAGACCGACGACAAGATCGCTATAGAATACAAACAGATCGCCGAGGTCATGGTTTGATCCGGCTATTGTGGTACCATGGATAAAACACAGAGATAATGAGTGTTGCAGATAACCGGCATCTGCCGGAATAACCAGGATGCGGTTCGATGCGCGCAGCATCCACAATCCATTTAACAGGTTCCTGCAAATAATGTGGTGAGGATACATGGCTAGGACCATAGATGTTATCTATGAGGACGGGGTGTTCAAACCGCTGAATCGGATCCGTCTGGAAGAGGGCACAAAAGGGAAAGTGGTGATCAGTGCCGAAACGGCGGTGAATGCGGCATTCGGGCTTTTAAAAGGGAAGGACACCCAGAAAGCTCTCCAGGAGCTGGAAGATGAATGGGGTCTTTGTTGATTCAAACGTCTTTTTAAACATATTGGAAGGAGATGAACGAGTAAAGGAAGGAGTTCTGGCACTGCACTCTGATCAGAAGTTATATCGTAATTCTATCGTGTTCAGCGAAGTTGTTCATGTGTTCTTACGGCTCGCAACAGGAGAAAGGCCTCATGCCCTGCGGAAAACACCAGCTCTGATACAGGGACAGGGGCGCAACTTGGATCGAGTTATCGATCTCCTGGATCTGGCGGAGAGCCTGCCGATAAACCGCGATATCGAGAAGGAAGCCTTCCTCATAATCGCCGACCTTGGGCTACTTCCAAATGATGCGCTTATTGCAGCTACTTGTAAGTATTATGGCATCAGCAGGATCGCCACGTTTGATGCCGACTTTGAGCGGGTTGGCTTTTTAGAGATTGTGAATGTGCGATCCTGAATGTCGGATCAGGATTTTCACCGATAGGTATCCTTCTAGAAATTTTGGGTTAGCTGGGATGAATATTTTGGCCGCTCGCCGCCTGACGATCACATTTAAATAGGGCCTGCCGCGTAGTGAGCCCGGTATGCTCCTTCCCCTCCCGGAGACGGTCCCGCTGCACGGGGATCGACCCGCCATCTCCGTCGTCATCCCGGCCCGGAACGAGGCGGAGTCGATCGAGGGCTGCCTGCGCTCCATCGACCGCCAGGATCTCGAGCGGGAGGCGTTCGAGATCGTCGTCGTGGACGGGAACTCGACAGACGACACGGTGGCAATCGCGGAGCAGTATGCGGATGCCGTCTTCGTGCAGCGGCGGAGCGGGATCGGCGGGGCCCGCCGCGACGGGGCGGAGGCGGCCCGGGGCGACGTGCTGGTCTTCACCGATGCAGACTCCTCTTTTGAGCCCGCCTGGCTGCCGGCGATCGCGGAGAACCTGGTCCTGCAGGGCTACGACGTCAGCACGGGCCCCATCCTCTTCCAGGAGGGGTCGTGGCGGTCCGACCTGCTCCAGCTCTGGCGGAAGGTCTACACCCTGATGAACTACTTCAACTACTACCGCCTGATCGGCCCCAACATCGCCATCACCCGCCCCGCCTACGACCGCATCCATGGCCACGCGGACATCTCGATCCTGGAGGACTACGACCTCTCGATCCGCCTGCGGCGGGAGCGGAACCTGCAGTTCAGCTACGATCCCCGCCAGGTGGTCTACACCTCCGCCCGCCGCATCTGCAACCTGCTGGGCTACGTGCTGCTCTTCCTCTACGGCCAGTACCACTATCACGTCACACGGGACTACGAGAGGCTGCGCCGCTACCCGCGGTTCGACGGGATGAACCTCGCCGGGATGCTGGAGGCCCTGGGGAGCGATGCGGCGAAAGGAGACGAGCGTTCGGAGATCGCAGGGGGCGGAACGGCTGCAGGGCCGCCGGCGCTCGACGAAGAGGAGGAGGGTGCGATCCGGATCGGGCGGTGCTAGAGCGGGCGTGCGCGGTACTGGATGCGGAAATCCGTGTAGCTGCCGCTCGCCTCCGACCACTCGACGTCGACAGACCGCACCCGGATGAGGGGATCCCCGCGGACCCAGAGGGCGTCCAGAAACCGCCGCAGCTGCCCCTCCTCCCCCTCCGCCAAGACCCGCACGCTGCCGTCGGGGAGGTTGCGCACGTAGCCGGTGAGACGCATCCCCCGCGCCAGATCCTGCACGTAGGCACGGTAGCCGACCCCCTGCACACGACCGCTGACGCTGATCACCGCACGCTGCATCAACTCCGGCATGGACGGACGGAGGGAAAAGGGCTTCGGTGCGGGTGGTCGGCGCAAACGATATATGGCAACAGGAGCCGGAGTATGGACGATGGCACGACGCATCGAAGTGGTCTTTGAGGGAGGGGTCTTCAAGCCGCTCGACGAGGTGACCGACCTCGAGGAGGGTACGCGGGCCTACGTGCACATCCCCACCGAGGAGGGGGAGTTCATCTGCGAGTACAAGACATGGCAGGACGAGCTCCAGGAGGAGGGCTGGGACGTCTACGACTGACCCCTCTCCAGGTAGCCCTCCAGGAGCCGCAGCGCCTCCCACTCCCGGGGACCGCCGCAGCGGCGGATCAGCCCCGCGTGGTGGTCGATCAGCACCCGGAGGCGGGGATCGCCGTTCCGCACGTAGCGGGTCGCGTGGATCGCCGCCTCCACGACGCTGTTGAACCCGCGGTTCACCGGGTGGAGGCGGTGCTGCAGCACCTCGTCCTGCAGGGGTTCCAGGAGGACGAAGAGGCGATCCTCCGTGCGGTTCACGACGGAGGCGGCAAACGCGATGTAGCCCTCCGCCTCCCGCAGCCGCTGCATCGCAGTCCCGCGGACATCGAAGGCAAGAAACTCCTCCTCGGGCAGATCTTCGAAGGCGGTCCGGACGTACAGCAGCGGGTCGTGGCAGAAGTTCGCCACCAGCCAGCCCTCCCGCTCCAGGTTCGCCGCGGTGTGGCTGGCGCGGAAGACGACCATCGAGAGTCGGTCGCGGGCGATGATCCCCATCGGCGCCGCGTTGTTCCGCGTCGTCGCGATCACCTCGTTGATCCCTGCCGAGAGCGTCACTCCCACTGCCACCCCTCCGAGAGCGCCACATACAGGGAGGCGATGGTGATGTCGGCGAGGGAGCCGGGGTTGATCCCGCGCAGGATCAGCTCCTGGTCGAACTCCTCCAGGCTGCAGCGCCCCTCCCGCACCTCCCGGGCCCGCCGCATCACCTGGAGCGCCACGTCCCGCCCGTGCTCTTTCCCGATGAAGGTGTCGGGCTCCGTGGAGAGGAGGAGGAGGAACGCCTCGACGATCGCCCGCCGCCCGTGCCCGTAGTGGAAGAGGAGGTCCGCGCCGCGGCGGGTGAGCAGAAAACCGTTGATCCACTCGGCGGCGACCATGTCGTTTCCCGAGGAGTGGCGCATCACGTCGAGGAGGGTCATCCGCCGCTCGCGGATCGCGTCGATAGAACCGGGATCCGCGACATCCAGTTCGTCCGTCGCCAGCATCCGCACGCGGGTGAGGGCGAAGGCCTCGTAGAAGGCGACCGCATCCTCCACCGTGGTCGCGGCGACCACCCGTCTCGCCCCCTCGATGCCGCCGCCCATCACGAGGGGGATCAGCAGGATGAAGGCCCCGAAGTGGGTGTTGCCCCCGCCGTGGCAGGCGGTCCGCTGCACCGCCTCCTTGAGGAGTTCTCCGACGGACCCCTCGCCCCGCTCCGCCCGCTCCAGCACCGGGCGGACCAGGATTGTGGAGGCGAGGAAGTGCTCGAGGAGCGTGCGCTCGAAGTCATGGCAGCGGTCCACGTTCCCGGGCTTGGGGTAGGCGCAGACCTCCAGCATCATCGCCAGCTGGGCGCGGTCAGCGGGCGTCGTCGGGGTGCACCGAATCATGGAATATCTTCTTCATTATTTTATCCGCAAGATGATGCTTCTCCTTCATGTATTGCTGCGTCGAGATGCCGGCCCGCGCGAGCGACGTATCCCGCAGCATGCAGGCGGAGGTCGCCTTGCAGCACCAGGCCATCGACCCGAAGCAGGTGAGAGGGCCCGGTTCGAGCAGGGTCCCCCGCACGCCGGCCCGCTTGCACTGGACGTACTCCTCCCGCGAGAGGCCGATGCGGGCGAGCGTCGGGAGCAGGGCGCAGTCTTTGACCGGCAGGCAGCAGAAGGCGAGCCCGCGGATGTCCCCGCCCCGGCAGATCTGCTTCGGGGCATTGTACCAGCCGTACTCCTCGGTGTAGCGGGTGATCGCTGCGTCCAGTCCGGCCAGCGTCCCGGGCTCCGAGTGGCGGGCGACCGAGATCATGTCCGCCCCGTGGGAGAACATCTCCCTCATGCGGCCGAAGGTGTGCAGCCCGTTGTTGGCGATCAGGAAGAGGGGCATGCTGTTCCGAATCTCGCGGCACTTGCGGTAGCCGAAGTCCATCAGGTCCGCATGGAGGATGTCGGCGCCCGCCCTCCAGATCGCGCGGGCGAGGTGGCGATCGTCAGCGGCAACGCCGGCGCGGATCTTCACCGAGACCGTGACCCCCGCCGACTTCAGGGCCGCGATCGCGGCGGCGAGATCCTCCGGGTGGCGGATCAGGTGCTCGCCCGCCCCGGCCGCCACCATCGGGGCCTGGCGGCAGTGGGCGTCGATCTCATAGATCACGGAGTCCCCGAGCGCCTCCGCGACGTGGCGGTAGGACTCCGGAGCGCTCCCGCGGAGGTTGATGCCGATCGCCAGACCCGAACCGTCCAGGAGCGCGATCTGGCGGGAGAGCTCCTCCACGGGATCGTCGTAGAGCCACTCCTTCCGTCCCGTGCAGGCCATCTCCCGGCTCGCTGCAATCGTCTTTGCATCGATGGAGTAGCCCCCGATGAAGGCCGCCCCGATATGGTCGGCACGCCCGCTGACGTAGGGCGCGTCGGTGATCCCCGCCATGGAGGCGAGGGCGATGGGTGTCTTGATGCGTGTATTGTTAAGCGAGAGTTCGAAAAGATCCTCTGACATGAGTCTGTACAGTTATAAACTCCGGGGGAATAATCGTTTTGGAAGCGGCAGGCCTGCCACCCCCCCGGGTACGGAATGCCGGATCCCGATCCGCCCTCTCCCCGCAGCGGGATGTGCGAGAGCGTGCCCGCGCTCCTGCGGGCAATCGGTAACCATTTAAAAACGGGCGTACTACTATTTTCGGTATGAGTAAGAAGGGCATGTTACTCGTTGGACACGGGAGCAAGCTGCCGTACAATAAGGAACTGGTGGAGGAGACGGCACACCTGATCCAGCGGATGAGCCAGGAGTTCGTCGTCAAATGCGGCTTCATGAGCATCAACGAACCCAGCGTCGAGGCGTCGCTCGAGGATTTCCGCTCGGAAGATATCGACCTGATCGTCGTCGTCCCCCTCTTCCTGGCCAAGGGCGTTCATATTTTGAAGGACATCCCCGCCCTCCTGGGCCTGGAGCCGGGGCGGAACCGGGGGAGTTTTCTCCTGAACGGGAGGAGCATCCCCCTCTACTACGCTGACCCGATCGGGCAGGATCCGCTGCTCGCGGAGCTGATGCTGAAGAACGCCTATCGAGCCATCGAAGAGCAGACCTGAATGGATCTCCTGGTGCTGGACACCATCCACGGCGGGCTTGACCTGGCCCGTCACCTCTCCTCCGCCGGGCACCGCGTGGACTGCGTGGACGTCTACCGGGGCGCGGAGGGCATATCCCCGGAACTGGCCCGAACACGCCGCTACGACCGTGTGATCGCCCCGGTGCACCTGGACCCGGACCACCCGCTCCTCGCCCTCGCCCCCGTCATGAGCCACCACCAGGCGGTCGCCTGGCTGCTGGAGGGGCGGACACCCCGTCCGATGGTCGAGATCAGCGGAGCGCAGGGGAAGACCACCACCGCCCATGCGCTCGCCCATGCGATGCCGGGAGCGGGCATCCTCCACACCTCCCGCGGGACCTTCGGCTACCCGGAGCGGGCGCTGATCCAGAGAAAGAGCATCGCGCCGGCGTCGGTGATCGAGGCAGCGGCGCTCGCGCGGGAGCGGAACGGCTGGCTGATCGCCGAGGAGTCCATCGGCGTCAGCGGAGCCGGCGACCTGGCAATCCTCACGTCCAGAAAGGATTTCCGGATCGCCACCGGAAAGAAGAGCGCCCTCTCCGAGAAGTGGCGGTCGATCCGGCGGGCGCCTCTTCGCCTGCTGCCGCCGGGCTGCGCGGCCCGGGCCCCGAACGAGGTCTCCGTGGAGGATGCGGTGCAGTGCCGGGGCGACGAGTGCATCTATACCTGCAACGGCTGGATCGGCTCGTTCAGGAATCCCCTGCTCGCCCTCTCCGCCTACCGAGAGCCCCTGATGATGGCGGCGGCGGCCGCCTGCCTGCTCTCGGTCGATCCCGCGCCCCTGACCGCATTCCCGGCGCTCGAGGGGAGGATGGCGCACCGCTGGAGCGCCGGGACGCTGATCGTGGACAATGCCAACTCCGGCACCTCCGCGGAGACGACGATCGAAGCCGCCGCCTACGCCCGCGCCCTCGCCGGTCGGGCGGACCTGACGATCGTCATCGGCGAAGAGTCGCGGGCCGTCTGCGAGGGGTTTCCCGAGGAGGACATACGGAGGGCGATCGCCGCCATCCGCCCGGACCGCGTGGTGCGGGTGGGAGAGGGCGGAGATGCGGCGACGCTCGCCGCGGGCGAGGAGATCGCCCGTTCGATCACGGAGAGGGGGAGCATCCTCCTCGCCGTCAAGACCTGGAGATGAGAGATGCAGTACATCCAGCCACGCCCGAGTTCGATCGTCGCCGCCCTCTACACGGCGCGGGACCTGATGGTTGACGTATCCATCCTGCACGGTCCGTCCGGATGCTCGTTCAAGCACGCCCGTCTGCTGGAGGAGGACGGCATGCGGGTGCTCACCACCTCGCTCGCGGACAACGAGTTCATCTTCGGCGGGCAGATCCCGCTCGAACGAGTGCTGCACCACGCGGAGGCGCAGTTCCATCCCCGGCGGATGGCGGTCGTCGGCACCTGCGTCTCGATGATCATCGGCGAGGACCTCCAGGCTGCCGTCGATCACGCCGGCATCTCGACGCCGACGATCGTGGTGAACATCCACGCCGGGTTCCGCGAGAACATCGATGGTGTCATCGCCGCCCTGGAGCCGGCCGCCGCGGCCGGATGGATCAGCCAGGACGAGCTCGAGCGGCAGCGGTTCCTCCTCGCAAAGGCGAACGAGGTGGAGCGGCTGCGGGGCGCCGCGTACAGGGAGTACATCGAGCCCTCGCGGGGGGACCTGAAGCACGTCGCCGCCTCCCGGCTGCTCGAACTCGCGAAGAGCGGCGCCCGCGGCGTCGCTGTCATGAACGCCAAGAAGGAGACGGCCTACATGTTCGCCGACGAACTCATCGCCCTGCACGACGCCGCCCCCGGGGCCGACGTTGCCTATATCGCCAACCTGGAGCAGCGGGGTCTCCCCAAGGTGCGGCGGGACGCGGCGTCGATCCTGCGGGAGATGGAGGCGCGGGGGGTTCGCCCCGATCTCTGCGGGGCGCTCGACGAGTACGGGGCGAACGGCCCCGCCATCGGGGAGCGGATCCTCGATGCTGGAGCGGAGTTCGCCCTCATCGTCGGGGTCCCCCACGCGGTGGAGCCGGCATACACGGAGGGCGTCGAGGTCTTCTCCGTAACGAACGGCCCCCGCCAGGTCGAACCCCTGCGGAGCCTGGGGCACCGCCACGTGCTGGTCGAGGTCGACCTCCACCCCAGGACACTCGGCGTGCGCCAGATCGTGGAGAGCGAGTTCGGGGCCGTGCTGCGGAGCCTGGCATGAAGGCGCTCCTGATCTCCGGGGACCGCTCGGGCAGCGGGAAGACCAGCATCACCCTCGCCATCGCCGTCCTCCTCTCGCGGCGGCACGCGGTGCAGACCTTCAAGGTGGGCATGGACTACATCGATCCCTCCTACCTGACCGGGGTATCGGGGAGGCCCTGCCGCAACCTTGACGGGTTCGTCATGGACGGGCGGCAGATCGGGATGGTCTACGAGCACGGGGTGCGCGGGGCGGACTTCGCCCTGGTGGAGGGCGTGCGGGGTCTCTTCGAAGGGGCGGACGCCCTCACCGACCGGGGGAGCACCGCGGAGATCGCCAAACTCCTGGATCTCCCCGTCGTGCTGGTGGTGAACGCCCGCAGCATCACGCGGAGCGCCGCCGCCGTGGTGCGCGGGTTCCAGGAGTTCGATCCGGCCATCCGCATCGCCGGGGTCATACTGAACAACATCGGCGGAGAGGGGCACAGGCAGAAGGCGACCCGGGCGATCGAGCACCACTGCGGCATCCCCGTCGTCGGGGCGGTCCCGCACCACGCCGGTATCGGGCTCGCGATGCGCCACCTGGGTCTCGTGCCCTTCGTTGAGGGGCACGGGCGCAGCGAGTTTGACGGGCGGATCCGCGCCCTCACCGAGACCGTCGCCGCCCACGTCGATATCGACCTGCTGGAGGACCTGGCCGTGGAGAGAGAACCCCCGGAGACGCCGGCGGACTCGCCGTTCGACGCTTCTCCCGGGACGGACGTGCGCATCGGCGTCGCCCTGGACGCGGCGTTCAACTTCTACTACGCCGACCTCTTCGACCTGCTCCGCGCCTGGGGGGCGGAGACCGTCCCCTTCAGCCCGATGCACGGGCGCCTTCCGGATGCCGACGGATACATCCTGGGGGGCGGCTACCCGGAGATGTTCGGGCGTGAACTCGAGAGCAACGCCGCCATGCGGGAGGCGATCCGCGAGGTCTCCCGCAACGGGACGCCCGTCTACGCCGAGTGCGGAGGGCTGATGTACCTGACAGACGAGATCCGCACGGAGAAGGGATGGCAGGGGCGGTCGGAAGAGGCGGTCTGCGAGATGTGCGGAGTCTTCTCGGGCAGCACCCGCATCCCCGCCCGGCGGATCGTCAGCTACGTGGAGGGGGAGGCGCTCCCCGGGAGCCCTCTCGGTTCCGGCACCTTCCGGGGGCACGAGTTCCACTACAGCGACGTCGCCCTGGATGCAGGGACCCGCTATGTCTTCCGCCTCACCCGCGGAGTCGGGATCTCGGGCGGGAGGGACGGGGCGCTCGTGGACCGCACGCTGGCGAGCTACCTGCACCTCCACCCGCTCGCGAGCCGCGGGCTGCTCGAGAGATTCGTCGCCGCATGCCGTTGACGCCCCTGTTCTGCCGCTGTAGACCAGGCGGCGCACGAAAGCGCAAAGTAATAGTGAGCGGAGGTGAAACGGGTACGCATGATCATCTACCTGGATGGAAAGTTCGTTCCACGGGAGCAGGCGACCATATCAGTCTTCGATCACGGACTGCTCTACGGGGATGGCGTCTTCGAGGGCATCCGCGCCTACAACGGGCGGGTGTTCCGCCTCGACGAACACCTGGACCGCCTCTACGACAGCGCCCGCACGATCGACCTCAGGATCCCGGTCGGAAAGGAGGAGTTCAGGGAGCTGATCCTGGAGACGCTCCGCAGGAACAACCTGAAAGACGCCTATATCCGTCCGGTAGTCACAAGGGGGGTTGGGGATCTCGGCCTCGATCCCCGGAAGTGCCGCGTCCCGACCGTCATCATCATCGCCACGGAGTGGGGGGCGATGTACGGGGACCTCTACGACAACGGGCTCACCGCCATCACGGTCTCCGTCCGCAGGAACGCCGCGGAGGCGCTCCCTCCAAACGTCAAGAGCCTGAACTACTTGAACAACATCCTGGCCAAGATCGAGTGCAACTACAAGGGCGGGGACGAGGCGATCATCTTCGATACGAACGGCTACCTCTCCGAAGGGTCCGGAGACAACATCTTCGTCGTCAAGAACGGCGTGCTGTTCACGCCGCCGACCCTCAACAACCTCCGCGGCATCACCCGCCAGGTGGTGCTGGAGATCGCCGCCTCCCTGGGCATCCCGGTTAAGGAGCAGAACATGGGCTACTACGACCTCTACTCCGCAGACGAGGTGATGGTGACCGGAACCGCCGCCGAGGTCGCGCCCATCGTCAGGATCGACGGAAGGAGCATCGGCAGCGGCAGGCCCGGCCCGATCACCCGCCAGCTGATGGCGGCGTTCCGGGTCCGCACGCAGGAGGAGGGCACACCGATCGGCATCTGAATCGGGCTGCCACCGCTTTCCCGGGAGGGAACGGGAACGCGCCCGGAGCACGGGCCAGGGGATTGTCATATCGCCGTCGGATCGCCAGACTCTCCCTCGATCCGCATACGAAGCAGTCACCGAGAAAACCGGGCTGGCAGGGGCCCCCGCCTCCCGGAGCATCCAATCGGCAGGGCAGACGACGAACTCCTCCCGATCTACCGTGGACAGGGCCGCCGGGGCCTGTCCCGGGGCGGCATGGGAAGGAGCGGCCGGAATCCCGCATGCCGCAGGTCCACAGGGGTTTCTGGAAAAGAATCCCGGCTTTCCTCCCATCTCCTGGCGTTCCGGTGGGACAGCCCCTCCACTGCGGGAAGGCGCGGTTCCGCCATGGGCGAAAGCCCCTCCGCATCCCGACCGATCCCCCTGCCGATCGCCTCCCTCCCGGCGGAAGGCCGCACCTGCTCCCTCGCCCGTGGGCACTACGACGGAATCCCGCTCACCGCGGGGAGGACGGGAGCGAGTCCCGCGTGAAGGTGCCGCTGGCCATCTCCGCCGGGATCGAGACGGGTGCCCGCTGGGTGCCCTCCCGGGGAAGAGAATGAACGTGCAGACCGAACGCTCGGGTGCGCAGCCGGGGGCATCGGGCCGAAGAGGGCCGGTGTCCTCCCCGCGGGAGAACCGTGTTGCGGACGCGGCGTTCGCCTCCATGGCGATCGGACTGGCGGAGCTGCCGATCGCGCCCATCCCGGGGAACGCCGCGCCCCTCGCGGAACGCACCCGGGCCGCGTCGCCGCGCCGCGATATGCGCGATAGCCTGGAGAGCCGGACCGGCTGCGCCAGCGCATCCGCCGCCGTGCGGGACACCCGCATCGCCATCGTCCGCTCCCCCCATGCGTTCCGGCGGCCGATCGGCTGTGCGGCCGCCCGGGATCCCGCTCCCCGAGGAGGTTGGGATCCCTCCGCCGGATCAGCCTCGCTCCCCGGGGGAAGTCCCGGGACGCCGCGGAGATCCCGATTCTCCGGCGGATCCGTACGCACCGACCTCGGGAGCATCGCGAACGTCCGCGGGGAGGATGGTGCAGCCGCCGTCGCACCGATCGGGCGGTGCCGGGATGCGGCACCGGGCCCCCTCGCATGGGGGGAGTGGAGCGGTCGGGATCATCTCCCATGCCGGTATCGGGGACCGCCCCGTCCTGCAGGCCGCCCGGAGTAAGACATAGTTTGGCGGGACAAATTCATCCCCGCGCTGCATGCATAAGGACGGATGCGGAGATCCTGGGCGTGTTGCTGCCGGAGGGGATCGGCGCGTCCCGGACCGCGTGGGAAACGGGTTTCGCTTGAGTGTTGTTCTTCAGCGGTTTCCGTGAAAAAATGTCGTCTCTCTATTAATCGTACTGCCGCCATGTGTACTCGCACCTCTCGCAGCGGAAGAACCGCACCTCGCTCTCGTCGGCAGCCCGGAGCTGCCGAAGCCACCAGTAAGCCGTGGTATGGCCGCACTTGGGGCAGCGGATGCTGATCGTCGGGAGCGTGGCCATCTTCTTGTCTTCGATGATGGTGATCTCCTTCCCCTCGGTCTGCGACTGGACCCTGACCTTTCCGTCTCCGTCGAACTCGCGGATATAGCCGCACTTCCGGCACTTCAGCTGGCCGCCGCTGGAGATCATCAAACTCTTGCAATGGGGGCAAAACATCACCATTCATTAGTTGTTACCGTCGCATAATGCTTGCCCCGAACGGCAGACGCGATCCCGGATGGAAGGGGAACGGCCGTCCGCAGCACGAGCCCCGCGGAAGTCCCCCCGAACGGGGATGGGTGCGCCCGAAGAGCGGGAGATCCACCGGCGGCATGGCGGCGGGGAGAGCAGCCCAAAATTCTTTTTCCCCCGGAGCGCCCACTATACCGGGATGGACGATCCCCTGGCACTTCTGTCGTTTGTCCTGCTGCTGGTATCCTGTGCCGCATTCCTGGCGTTTCTCATCCCCTCACCCTACAAACGCCACCTGGCCATCGCCGGCTGGGGTGCCATGGTCGCGTTCCTGTACTCGCAGATTCCGCACCTCATCGCCGTCGAGAACAACTTCCTGTATCCGATCATCGCCCTGCTCTCCATCCCCTTCCTCTACGTCACCGTCCGGCGGATCCGCGACGGCAGCGGGGCGGTCATGCAGCTGACCACCGCCGCCGCCGTGGCATTCCTGATATACGCCCCGTTCGAGTACATCGAACCCCTCCGCACCTGGATGATATCGGCGCTCGTCGCCCAGACCCTCTGGACCCTGGACCTGCTCCAGTATTCGGCCCAGAACCCGGCCTGGAACATGGTGACCCGCAACGGCCTGCGGATCGAGATGATACTGGCCTGCACCGGCATCCAGAGCATCGCGATCATGCTCGGCGTCGTCGGGGCCGTTCGAACCACGCTCCGCCAGAAGGTGCTCGCATTCCTGCTGGTCTTCCCGACCATCTACATCCTCAACACGTTCCGCAACGCATTCGTCATCATCGCCTACACCGAACAGTGGTTCCCCTATCTACCGGAGATCGCTGGTAACGGCGAGTTCGGCTACGAGTCCTTCTTCTGGGCCCACAATGTGCTCTCCGAGCTGGGAGCGCTGGTTCTGCTGGTGCTCATCGCCTACGGGCTCTTTGCCATCATCCCGGATCTCGGGGATTGGGCCGCCGATCTGGTCGGCATCTACCGGAAAGACCTGAGCGAGGCTCTCCACCTCTCGAGGGGCGCGGAGGAGCTGGCCTGAACGGATGAGGAGATGCACCCCCGTCTTCGCCACGCATCTCACGAGTCGAATGCAGAGCGGCAGCGCAGTTCTCTCCGGCGATAAAAACGATCCGCGTCCAGGGCGCAGCGCTGGGCATGCGGCAGGAGGTTGAGCTGCCCGGTCTTCGGGAACTCCCCTTCGCTGGTTCGGCTGTTCGCCCTCCCCCTCTATCCCGGGGCGAGCGCGGGCACTCTCCCGGCGGTCGGATTTGCAGAGGGGAAAGCGGATCTGGCTCGCAGGGGAACCTCATCCCTTCCTGTTGCCCGACAGGGATGCCGCCTGCCGGTATCACAGCCTCCGGTAGAGGTAGACGATCCGCTGGATTGCCGATAGATTGGTGCCGACCGCGACGAGAATAACAGAGATCCAGACGAGGCCCGTCAGCGCGCCCAGCCCCACCACGAGCACCGTCTCCGGGCGGCCGAAGAACCCGATCCCTTCCAGGGGATCCTCGATCTTGCCGGCAACCCGCTCCTGAAAACCGGCCTCGGCGTAGACCACGGGTTTGATGAACGTGTTCATCATCGAACCGATGATGGCGAGCGCAACGACACCGAAATCGTAGATCGGAGGCAGATCGAGGAGATGGGTTATTATGGGGATACCCGAGATGCCGATGCCGAAGAGGATCAGCATGTCCACGTACTTGTCCGCTATCCAGTCGAAGACCGCCCCGAAAGTGCTCTCCCGCCCCAGCTTCCGGGCGACGCTGCCGTCGACGAGATCGAGGACCGCGGATACGAGCAGGAAGAACGAGCCGACGACAAAGTGCCTCTCCGCAAAGAGAACCGCACAGACGATGCCGAAGAGCAGGGAGAGCAGGGACACCTGGTTGGGGGTGAACCCGGCCCGGAAGAAGAACTCCGAGAGCGGCTCGAGATACTGGATGAGTTTCGGCCTCAGTGCGGTGATATTCATCGATCCTCCCCGGCGAGCCCCCGTCCGTGCGGCTCACACCATATCTTCTTTTAATCCCGGGGACGATATATCAATCGAATAGATATGGCAGAGAGGACCAGGCGACCCTACGTTCTGATGATGTCCGAGATAACGGCCGACGGCAAACTCACGCTGAAGCGGGGCGCTTCCAGCAAGATCCTCATGAAATACATGGCGCCGGAGACCGAGGTGCTGCTCCACCAGACGCGTGCGAAGTGCGACGCCATCATGGTGGGATCCAATACCATACGCATCGACAACTCTTATCTGACCGTGCGTCTGGTCCCGGGAAAGAGCCCGATGCGCGTGATCCCGAGCAGCCGCGCCGATATCGCGCTGGACGCCAATGTCCTCAACAGGGATGCCCCCACGCTCATCGCCGTGAGCGAGGATGCCCCCGCCGACCGCGTCGAGGCGCTGCGGGAGCGGGGGGCGGAGGTCGTGGTGGCGGGCAGGCAGCGGGTGGACCTCCCTCTCCTCATGCGAATCCTGTACGACCGCTTCTCCGTCCGCAGCATGATGATCGAGGGCGGACCGACGCTGAACTGGCACATGCTCCAGCACCGCCTGGTGGACGAGATACGCCTGATCCACCTCCCGTTCATCGTCGGGGGATCCGATACGCCCTCACTCGTGGGCGGGATGCACATCGACTCCGAGGACGAGATGATTCGCCTGCGATTGAAGAGGTATTATCTGTGCGGCAGTAATCTGGTGACCGAGTACGAGGTGCAGTACCGGGAGGACTCCCGTGGGATATCTGGATGATCAGGTTGCGCGGATCGATGGCGGAAGAAAGAAGAGAGGATCGCGGATCCCAACGATCGTCGTCGTGGCAGTTCTCCTGCTTGCAGCAGCCGTCGGTGGCGCCGTCCTCTTCGCCTACACGCAGCAGAGGAGTATCGTCGTGATCCCGCTGGAGGGGGAGATCCACACCGGCGACTTTGCGGTCTCCGGGTTTGTCGGCAGCGAGTACGTGGGACGGCAGCTGCGCGAAGCCGCCGACGATCCGCTGGTCGAGGGGATCGTGCTGCGGGTGAACAGCCCCGGCGGCTCGCCGGCCGCGGCCCAGGAGATCGTGGCGGACATGGAGTACGCCCGCAGCCGCAAACCGGTCGTGGTCTCCATGGGGGAGGTGGCCACCTCGGCGGCATACTACGTCAGCGCCCACGGCGACCGGATCTACGCCAGCCCCGACACCCTGACGGGGAGCATCGGCACCACATGGACCTTCTACAACATCAGCGGCTGGCTGGAGAGAGAGGGAATCGCCGTCGAGGTGGTGAAGTCCGGCAGCCGGAAGGACATGACCTCCCCCTACCGGGGGCTGAGCGACGAGGAGTCCGCCTACGCCCAGGCGCTGGTGAACGAGAGTTACGAACGGTTCATCGCCGATATCCTGGAGCAGCGGAACGTCTCCCGCGACCTGATCGGGGACGGGCGGGTGATACGCGGGGAGGAGGCGCTCCGGATCGGTCTGGTGGACCAGTTCGGGAACCTCTACGATGCCATCGCGGGTGCGAGGAGCCTGGCAGGGGTCAGACCATCGTCAGCGGGTCCGACTTCATGAACTCCCGGCAGACGGTGGTCGCGTACTGCCCGGGCTCGAGCGTGAACGCCAGGTGGACGGTATCCCCGTCCACCCGGGCATCGAGCCGTGTGGCGAGCGCGATGGGGCGGCTGGCCCCTTCGAACGCTGCCTTCACGAACTTCTGGGCGCTGGCAAAATCCTCCGCGGTGATGCCGTGCAGATCGAGCAGCTCCCGCATGATCGGGCACGGACTCCTCCCCTCCCCGCCTTTCGAGCCCGGGATGAAGATGGCGATGCGCGCCCGTCCTCTCCGCACCTGCAGGGCGGCGGCAAGGCGGTTCTGGTCCGTCACGGCATCGCCCCTCCCGTCGGGGAAGAGCAGGGTGTCCCCCGGAACGGGCGTGGAGAGACTGATGCCGCGCGACAGCCGCCGTGTGAGGGCGAGATTGAAGAGGTAGGACTGGAAGGCGGAGACGAACATGGAGAGGAGCTTGGGGGGGAGCTGGCGCAGGGCGCCCGCGTAGTCGGCGGGATGAGCGTCCAGGTGGTGCAGCATCGACCGTTCGTAGGAGAGGTGCACCGGGAACGCCTGCAGCGCCGTCCGGGCATCCAGAGTGCGGCTGTAGTCCCTGCGGGCAGCCTGTATCTCCTGCGGTTCGTGGGGGAACGCCTCTCCGACGTAGGCGAGCACCGCGCCCGCGTAGTCCTGCCGCAGGATGAACTCCCCCACGCGGTGCGTGATGGGGCGGATCGCCCCGAAGCGCTGGATGCCGACGTAGTTCGGGATCCCGGCGGGGACCGAGGCGGCAACCTCTCCGACCCGTTCGGGGAGATCCCGCGTCTCGCACTCGCGGATCGCGATCGCGAAGCGGTTTCCGGCGAGCATGCCGAGCGCGACGGGATGGGCGGCGCATCCAATCACGGTGAGGGAGATGTCCCGGATCCGCACCCGCTCCACGTCTTCGGGATCGGCGTCGTAGATCGAGATGACCTGGGTGGTGACCGCCCGTTTGTCCTTCGTCCCCGCCCATCCGATGCGGCGGTGGCTGATCCCGAGGCGGTTCGCTATCTCCCGGACGGCGTGCTGGAGATCCCAGTTCTCCTTCGTGAGGCGGACGAGGAGGTACGGGCCGTCGCCTGCCGGGGGGGTGGGGATCTCATCGACGACGAAGTCCCCGGGAACCCTCTTGAGCACACCGCCGATCCCCGGCGTGTCGGTCCCGTAGTAATGCATGCCCAGACTCTGCTCCAGGGGATGGGGGCTCTCCATCATAGCAGGGGAAGCCCGCCGGTGACGCGGTCGAGCGCCTCGGATCTCGCCGGGCCCAGACCGAGCGCCGTCACCGTACCGGGCGGGATCTCGGTGAGCCCGGCGTCCTGGATCAGGGCGGCGGATATGCCGGCCGCCTCGGCGATCGTGCGCAGCTCCAGGAGGGCCCGCTCGTCCTTCGCCTTGAGGACGACCTTCTTCTGCCCCTCGGCGAGCCAGCTCCGCTTCACGTCTTTGTCCGCCCGCTCGTAGGCGGCGATGGAGGCATGGGCGACCTGGGCGCAGGTCTTTCCGCAGCCCATGCGGAGATCGCCCCGCACAACGATGCACTGCTTCCAGGCGAACATGAGGTCGTCAGCCATTGCGGGTGTACTGTACGGAGCCGCTCTCCTTAAAAATATGGGTTGTCGGGAGCCGGCTGCGCCCCCTTTCCCGCAGCGGCACAGGCGCGGAGGAACTCGGGCAGGCTCTTTCGCGGGGGAACGGATGAAGAGCTCCAGGTCCGGGCCCGTCAGGACCGATGATCCGTCTCTTGGCCACGTCGTGCGGCATGGCGGCTGCACCTGCCCGAAGTCCGTGGGAAGGAGCCCGTCAGTCTCGCCCTCGCCCGCCACGATGGGGGCCATTCGCAGGCGGTCTTCTTCGCCTGGCTCTCGCCCCGCGCTCAGCAGATGCAGAACTCCAGGCGGCAGGGTCTCCCCTCCCTCCCGAGAAGCGGAACGTCGGCCTCTTCCGGCTTCTGCTTTACAGCCTCGACGCTCGGCGGGATGTCGGGCAGATCGAAGATCCGGGCGTTGATCGCGGTGTAGCGGGTGCCGTCCTGCACCTCCCCCTTCCAGAGGCGCGGATGATGGCGCCTCGCGCGGCGCGTCCGGGCGCACGCGAACCCGACGTCGGATAACCGTCCCCGACCACAGGCTCGTTCCGCTTCTCCCCGTCCCGATAACGAGCTCGTATCGATCCGGCAGCCTGACCGCCGCTCCGCCTTCTGTGCCGCGAGCGCCGGATGGCAGAGAACGATCGGGCACGTCATCCCGCATCCGAATGCCCCCGGTCGCCTGCGGCATCCCTCCGGTGACGCACCGGGCAGGAGCCCCTGCGCCCGTCCTGCTGACCCATACCCGCACCTTCATGAACATCGTGTCAATCCTGGCCAGTGGACAGGAGCACGCACAGGACTCCTGCTGCGGCACAGGGTTTAGCCAGTGTGGCGGTTGCCCGCCGGCGGCTCCCGATCTCCCGCACCGCTCAGACGGCCTCTGCCCGGGCGTGGGCGGTCCGCCGGGCCTCTCCCTCTTCGGCGGCATAGCAGGCGGAGAACTCGACATAACAGGGCCTGCCTCGCCCGCCCGCATCCTGGAAGGTCTGGACGATCATCTCCGGGTGGAGGGCGGGGTCCACCAGACCGTCTCCGATCCGCCCGCCGAGATCCGCCGACTTCTGCCCTCGCTGGCGATGGCAATCGGCAGGCTCTCCTCCAGGAGCGTGAAGATTTGGGCATTTTCAACCGTGTAGTACCAGCCATGGTAGTCCTGCATGCCGCCCTGCCAGAGAGTGCGGATAAGGCCCACCGCCTCCGCCAGCGTCTCGATCCGCACCGGCGCCGGAGGCCACTTATCTCCGTATATATGCTCGTTCAGGTACTCTCCCGATCCCGCGGCGAGCGTGAACCGCCCGGGCATCATGACCCCCATGGTCGCGGCCATCTGGGCTCCGAGGGCCGGGTGATAGCGCACCGTCGGGCAGGTGACTCCCGTCACGATCCGCATCCGCGAGATCGCCTGCGAGAACCCTCCGAGCACGCTCCCGGCAAACGGGCTCTGCCCCCCGGCGCTGGTCCAGGGGTGGTGGTCCGCGATCGTCGCATGAGAGAACCCACCCTCCTCTGCCATCCGGGCGTTCCGTATAAGGTCGGGGGGGCCGTGCTCCTCGCAGTCCAGGTAGTATCCAATTTCGACCATTTCGACTCCGCCGGGGTCTCTCCGGCTCCAGCGGATCTCTGCATCCCGTGAATCCTTTCGGCGGAGAGGCGCTGCATGTATATACACGAACCCCACACCTGTCTGATCGTGTACGACGTGGTGGTGGTGGGTGCCGGCCCCTGCGGGAGCGCCGCCGCCCGATCCTGCGCCGAGTCGGGGCTCTCCACCCTCTGCATCGAGGAGCACGCCGCCATCGGGCACCCCGTGCAGTGCGCCGGGCTCCTCTCCTGCCAGGCATTCCGGGAGTGCGGGGTATCGGAGCGATCGGTCCAGAACCGTGTGCGGGGGGCGCGGATCTGCTATGGCGGGGGCGCATCCCTCGCCTTCGACGCCGGAACGACCAGGGCTTTCGTCGTGGACCGCGGCGTCATGGACCGGGAGATGGCCCGGATCGCCGCCGACAGAGGCGCCGAGTTCGCGCTGAAGACCTATGCCTGCGCCATCCGCGGCAGCACCCTGACGGTAAAGGAGCGGGGGGAGCGGAGGGAGATACCCTTCCGCATCCTCATCGCCGCTGACGGGCCCCGTTCGACCATCGCCCGCCTGCTTGGGATGGAGAGGCCCCGGCTCCACCTCTCCGGGCTCCAGTGCGAGATGCCCTGCGATCTCGATCCGAACCTGGTGGAGATCCATCCCCACGCCTCCCCCGATTTCTTCGGGTGGGCGATCCCGGTCCGGGATGGGCGGGCCCGCGTGGGGCTCTGCGGCCTACGCGATGTCCGCGAGCGGTTCCAGCGGTTCGCCGCCCGCTTCGGGCATAGCTCCCTCGCCCTGGTCAGCGGCGTCATCCCGCTCGGGACGATGCCGAGGACCTTCGGGAACCGTGTCCTCTTCGTCGGGGACGCCGCCGGGTTTCCCAAACCCACCTCCGGCGGCGGCATCTACACGGGCGTCCGATCCGCCCGCCATGCCGCGCGTGTGGCTGCAGAATGCTGCGAATCCGGCAGGTTCGACGACGATGCCCTGCGATCCTACGAGTCCGCCTGGAAGAAGGACTTCGGGCACGAGCTGGAGGTCGGCATGCGTCTCCTGTCCCTCCGCAGACGGATGAGCGATGGCGAGCTGGACGGCATCCTGGCGCGGCTGAACGATCCCGGGATCCTGGCGGCGATCGTGCAGTACGGCGACATGGACCGCCCGAGCCGGCTGCTCCGGCAGCTGGCGGGAAGGCCCGGTCTCATACGCATCCTGGGGACGCTGTTTCGAGCCGGTGTGCGGGCGGACCCGCATTGACGGGGTGCCCGCTCCGGCGGCTCTGTGGACGGCCAGGAACCGGAGCTCGCAGACGAAGAAAACGCGGTCCCGCTATTCGGGGAACCGCGTTTTCATGCATCGCGCGGATAATCCTCGGTTCCGAGGATCGGGGTCCTCCTCTCGGAGTGGTGCGGGGAACCGTACCGCAGGGCTGCAGGGGTCTCCCTGCATCCGCCCTACCACACGGAGGAGGGGACAGCCCTCTCCCGCGAAGATGCCCGCCGAACCGGAGCAGGTCCCCGCTTCGTGAGGATTCCGCCAGAGGCGGTACCCCCTGGCGGCATACTTCCATCCGGATCGGTATATAAAACTGCTAAACAACAACTTTTTTATGATACTTGGTGTTACTAGTTAAAAATAAGGTAAGAAGTGGTGAACCATGCACATTCCGGATGCGTTCATACCGATCGGACAGGCAGCCGTCTACTGGGTTGCGGCGCTCGTATTCATCGCACTCTCGCTGCGGTGGGCAAAACGGGAGATGAGCGAGGACAAGGTGCCGCTCGTCGCCGTGCTCGCCGCCGGCATCTTCGCCATCCAGGCGATGAACATACCGATTCCCTGGGGGACGAGCGGCCACATGGCGGGTGCTGCCCTGGCGGCCATCGTCCTGGGGTCACCGTTTGCGGGCATATTCATCCTCACCCTGGTGCTGATCGTGCAGGGCGTCTTCTTCGGGGACGGCGGGATCACGGTCATGGGGGCGAACATTCTCAACATGGGCGTCGTTGGCGGATTCGTCGGCTACTACACGTACCACGGCCTGAACCGGCTGATCCGGAATCCCTACGCCTCCGCGTTCGCCGCAGGCTGGGCCGCCCTCTTCCTGGCGGCGATCCTCACTGCCATAGAACTCGCCCTGGCCGGAACGTTCCCGCTCGTGCTGGGGCTCGCCTCCATGGGCCTCTACCACGCGGTGATCGGGCTCGTCGAGGGGGGCATCACGGTGGCGGCCCTCTACCTGATCTCGGCGGCCCGTCCTGACATCCTGAAGGATACCGCGGGGGTGACCGCCTGATGGACCGGAGCAGGTTCATCCTGATCGGTGTCGCCGTGGCGCTGATCATCGCCGCGAGTGCGCCGTTTCTGGCCTCCGGCAACCCCGACGGACTGGAAAGCGCATTCTTCGGCATCTTCGGCGCGAAGGAGATCCGGGGAGACGACCTCGACGAGGAGCGGGCAGCCCTCGCCGAGGAGGAGGTCGTCCAGATGACGGGGAACGACTTCACCTGGGAGTCCCCCTTCCCGGACTACACCATCGCCGGCCTGGACAAATCCGGCGAGGTCGCCGCGATCGTTCTCGGGACCCTGATCGTGCTCCTGCTCGGGCTGGGCATCTCGCGGGCCGCATCGCGCCAGAAAACATAACCTAATTACCCTATTTCGCATACCTGTCTACCGCACATGCACCTCATCGAGACCCGGGATCTCCTCTACCGCTATTCTAACAGGGTGACCGCACTCGAGGGCGTGAACTTCGTCGCCGAGAGGAAGAAGCGGATCGCCGTGCTCGGGGCCAACGGGGCGGGCAAGAGTACGCTCTTCAAACACTTCAACGGAATCCTGAAACCCACCGCCGGTTCGGTGCTGATCCACGGCGAGCCCATCACCCGCGAGAACATCCGCGAGGTGCGCAAGATGGTGGGGCTCGTCTTCCAGCACCCCGACGACCAGATCTTCTCCCCGACGGTGGAGCAGGACGTCGCCTTCGGCCCGACCAACCTGGGCCTCGACCCGCAGACCATCGAGCACCGGGTGGAAGCGGCGCTCCGCATGGTCGGGCTCGAGCACATCCGCGATCGGGCGCCGCACCATCTCTCCGGCGGCGAGAAGAAACGGGTCGCCATCGCGGGCGTCATCGCCATGGAGCCGCAGGTGCTGGTGCTGGACGAACCGACCGCCGGGCTCGATCCGCAGGGGGTGCTGGACCTCATCGGGTTTCTGAACACGCTCCCCGAGCGGTACGGGATGACGGTCATCTTCTCCAGCCACCAGGTGAACCTGGTGCCGGAGATGGCGGACTTCATCTACATCATGGACCACGGGCGGATCGTGGCGGAGGGCACCGTCGAGGAGATCTTCGTGCGGCAGGATCTCCTCGCGCGGTGCCGCCTGGACGTGCCGATCCTGCCCAAGCTGATCCGCTCCCTGCAGGAGCAGGGGATCGAGATCTCCATGGCATACAGCTACGACGACGCGGTGAGGGTATTCCTGCAGGCATTCCGGGCGCGGCCATGATCGACGAGATCTTCGACATCGAGAAGTACGCCTACAGGACGAGCGCCGTCCACCGCATGGACGCCCGGGTGAAGCTGATCGTCTGCCTTGCGGCGATCGTCGCCGTCGTCGCGTTCCCCTACACGCCGGCGGTCTTCACGCTCGGCGGCGTTCTCGGCATCCTCTTCATCGCGTTCTGGATCTCCGCCCGCCTCCCGCCGGGCGCCTATGCGAAACGGCTGCTGCTCATCCTGCCGTTCGGCATCTTCCTCGTCGTCTTCCAGATCTTTTTTAAAAATCCTTACTACGCCAGTTTCCATCCGCTGGCAACGCTCCCTCCGGGGCTGGTGATCTACGCGGAGTCCGTCGAGTTCGCCGCGATCCTCTTTACGAAGTTCATCGTGAGCGTATCGTTCATCGTCCTGCTCTCCTCCACCTCCACCATGCAGAAGCTGATCGAGGGGGCGGCGCGCCTCGGGTTCCCGAAAGAGTTCTCGCTCGCGATGGGCATGATGGTCCGCTACCTCTTCGTCTTCGCCTACATCTTCCTCAAGGTGAAGCAGGCGCTGGAGACCCGCTGCTTCGACCCATTCGACCGCAACCTCTCCTACCGCTACCGCCTCCGCCAGCTGGGCTACACCATAGGGACGATCTTCATCCGCTCCTACGAGCAGGGCGAACGCACCTACCTCTCCATGCTCTCGCGGGGCTACGGGCAGGACTCCCAGATCTTCGTGAAAAAGAGTCCCCTCACGCCCCGGGAAGGGGCGATCCTGGCAGCCGCCCTGGGCTATATCGTGATCGGGACCATCGCGGTCTACATCCTGGCCTGAATGGTGCGGGTGCATTGCATCACCTTTTTCATGCCGGCGGAGAAGAGCACTACTCATGACCAGCAAGTTCGGAAGAGGTTTCGTGGTCAACCTGATACTGCTTGCAAAGCACTTCGCCCTCCCCCCTGATCAGGCATTCTACGGAGCTGCAGACCACCTCGAAGAGTTCGTCCTGCCCCCCCAGTTCAAGGGAACGGAGGTGGAGACCCTGCTCGCCCAGTTCCGGAAACGGGTGATCTGGCACCAGCCGGGCACCATGGACAGGGAGGACTATGCAGAGGTGATCCGGCTCATGAACCGCCTGGCGATCGCCATCGACAGGGAACTCGGGATCGCCGATCCGGATGCCGGCGCCTACGATTAGGACGCTCCAATTACCTATAAGTGCTCTAAACACCAATATATATCGTGAAATGTCCCGCGAAGCATCCTCATTCTCGAATTGAGGATCTTCTCCCTTTTCCGGAGGCTCCTGATGAATGAAACCTATGATGCATCCCATATCACCGTACTAGAAGGACTGGAGCCGGTCCGCACACGGCCCGCCATGTACATCGGCAGTACGGATGAACGGGGGCTTCACCATCTGGTATACGAGGTCGTCGACAACTCGGTGGACGAAGCCCTCGCCGGCCACTGCGACCTCATCCTCGTCACCCTGCACCGGGATCAATCGTGCACCATCGAGGACAACGGGCGGGGCATTCCGGTCGACACCATGCCCCAGTACGGCAGGAGCGCTCTCGAGATCGTTCTTACCGTGCTGCACGCCGGCGGGAAGTTCGACAAGAGCACCTACCAGGTGTCCGGCGGGCTTCACGGCGTCGGCGTCTCCGTCGTGAATGCACTCTCCTCCTGGATGCAGGTGCACGTCTACCGCGATGGGCGGGTCTACTCGATGCAGTTTGAGCGGGGCGTGCCGAAGGGGGAGCTTCTGGAGAAGGTCGAGACGCCTGCCGGGCTGGCGAAGCGGATGGAGTATCGCTACGGGGCGTCGTGCGCGGATGACTCCGAGCATCCCCCGCGGATGACGGGCACCCGCATCCGCTTCCGCCCCGACCCGGAGATCTTCGAGGAGACGCGGTTCGACTACGACGTGCTCGCCTCCCGCCTGCGGGAGCTGGCCTTCCTGAACAGAGGGCTCTGCATCCGCATCCTGGACGAGCGGACGGGGGACTTTGCCACGTTCCTCTACGACGGAGGCATCCGCGATTTCGTGCGCTACCTGAACACGGAGAAGAACCCCATCCACGACGACATCATCTTCTTCCAGAAGGTGGACGCCGAGAACCAGGTGGAGGTCGATGTCGCCCTCCAGTACAACGCGAGTTACGGCGAGCAGGTGCTCACGTTCGTGAACAGCGTCCATACCCGCGAGGGCGGGACGCACCTGGAGGGGTTCCGCAGCGCGATCACCCGCGCCGTCAACACGGCCGCCCGGAAGAACAACCTCATCCGCCAGAACGATATCGCCATCCGGGGCGAGGACGTCCGCGAGGGGCTCTCCGCCGTCGTCAGCCTCAAGGTCGCCAGCCCGCAGTTCGAAGGGCAGACGAAGACCCGCCTCGGGAACAGCAACATCCGCGGGATCGTCGACTCCCTGGTCTACCAGTGCCTGCTGGAGTACTTCGAGGAGAACCCGAAGACGCTCGCCGCGATCGTGGAGAAGGTGGTCGCGGCGGCCCGGGCTCGGGAGGCGGCCCGCAGCGCACGGGAGCTCGCGCGGCGGAAGAGCATTCTCGAGAGCTCCAGCCTGCCGGGGAAGCTGGCCGACTGCTCGGAACGGGACCCCGAGAAGAGCGAGCTCTACATCGTCGAAGGGGACTCCGCGGGGGGCTCCGCCAAGCAGGCGCGGAATCGGCAGTTCCAGGCGATCCTGCCGCTTCGTGGGAAGATCCTGAACGTGATCAAGGCGACGGAGCACAAGATCCTGAAAAACGCCGAGATCCAGGCGCTCATATCGGCGATCGGCTGCGGCGTGCAGGACAAGTTCTCGGACGAGCACCTGCGCTACCACCGCATCGTGCTGATGACCGATGCCGATGTCGACGGGGCGCACATCCGCACTCTGCTCCTGACCTTCTTCTACCAGTATATGCCCGACCTGATCAGGAACGGCTACGTCTACATCGCCCAGCCCCCCCTCTACCGTGTGGCGAAGGGCAAACAGGAGCGCTATGCCTACCGCGATGAGGATCTGCGGGGTATCCTGGCGGAGTGGGGCGAGAAGGGGGTTACGATCCAGCGCTACAAAGGTCTCGGGGAGATGAACGCTGAACAGCTCTGGTCGACCACGATGGATCCGGCGCACCGCATCCTGAAGTGCGTCTACATCGAGGACGCGATGTACGCGAAGGAGATCTTCGAGAAGCTGATGGGCGACGACGTTGCCGCCCGCCGTGACTTCATCCGCCGCCACGCGAAAGAGGTGACCAACCTTGACATCTAGGCGCCGGGCTGACCCCCCCGGGCCGTCGGCGCGCCAGGAGGTCATCCCCGTCCGCCTCGAGGACGAGATGAAGTCCTCCTACATCGATTACGCGATGAGCGTGATCATCGGGCGCGCGATCCCGGACGTGCGTGACGGCCTGAAGCCGGTCCACCGCCGCACCCTCTACGCGATGTGGGAGGAGGGGAACACCAGCGATAAACCCTACCGCAAGAGTGCAAGGGCGGTCGCCGCCACCATGGGGAAGTACCACCCGCACGGCGACGCGGCGATCTACGACACCCTGGTGAAGATGGCGCAGCCGTTCGCCTACCGTCACCTGCTCGTCGACGGTCAGGGGAACTTCGGGTCCATCGACGGGGACGAGCCGGCGGCGATGCGCTACACGGAGGCGCGGCTGACGCGCTACGCCGAGGAGCTGCTGGACGATCTGGACAAGGACACCATCGATTTCGTCCCGAACTTCGACGGCTCCACGAAAGAGCCGACGGTTCTTCCGGCGCGGATCCCGAACCTCCTGGTGAACGGGAGCAGCGGGATCGCCGTCGGAATGGCGACCAGCATGCTCCCCCACAACCTGCGGGAGGTATGCAGCGCGGTCGTGCGGATGATCGACGATCCGGAGTGCAGCGTCGACGAACTCATGACGGTGATTCCGGGTCCCGACTTCCCCACCGGCGGGATCATCACGGGAACGGACGGCATCCGCGAGGCCTACGCCAGCGGACAGGGGAAGGTGATCGTGCGGGGAGTCGCCGAGATCGAGGAGGCGGACGAGAAGACCGCCCGGATCGTCATCCGCGAACTCCCCTTCCAGGTGAACAAGGCGAGGCTGATCGAGAGCATCGCCGCTCTCGTGAAGGAGAAACGGATCGACGGCATCTCCGATATCCGCGACGAGTCCGACAAGGAGGGGGTGCGGGTGGTGATCGACCTGCGCCGCGGGGCGATGGCGAACGTCGTCTTAAACCAGCTCTACAAGCACACCGCGCTCCAGAGCAGCTACGGGATCATCAATCTCGCCATCGTGGACGGGCAGCCGCGCTACCTGGGCCTGCCGGACCTGATCCGCGAGTTCCTCGACCACCGCCGCGCGGTGGTGCGTCGGCGGAGCCTGTTCGAACTCCGCAGGGCGGAGGAGCGGGTGCACATCCTCTCCGGGCTGCTGATCGCCCTGGAGCGGATCGATGCGGTCATCGCCGCCATCCGATCGTCCGAGACGACGGAGGATGCGAAAACAGCGCTGATGGCGGGTTTTACCCTCTCCGAGGCGCAGGCGGAGGCGATCCTGCAGATGCAGCTCCGCCGCCTGGCAGCCCTGGAGCGGAACCGCCTCGCTGACGAGAAGAAGGCGCTCGACGCCGAGATACGGCGCATCAGGGAGATCCTGTCCGACGAGAGGAACATCCTGCAGGTGATCCGCGAGGAGATCGTCGAGATCGGAGAGACCTACGGCGACGATCGCCGCACCCGGATCGTCGGGGACGCCCAGATCCTGGACAGGGAGGACCTGATCGAGGACAAACCGGTGATCCTTTCCATCACCACCCAGAACTACATCAAGCGGATCTCCCTGGAGACCTACCGCAACCAGCGGCGCGGCGGCAAGGGGGTCCTCGGAATGGTGACAAAAGACGAGGATTCGGTGGAGGACATCATCGTCGCGTCCATGCACGATTACCTTCTCTGCTTCACGACGAACGGGCGGGCCTACTGGATCAAGGTCTACGATATTCCGGAGGGGAGCCGCACGAGCAAGGGGAAAGCGATCGTGAACCTGCTCAACCTGAATGAGAACGAGCTGATCACGGCGGCGATACCCCTGCGCACCTTCCGCCCCGACCGCTACCTCATGTTCGCCACCAGAAGCGGGCAGGTGGTGAAGGTGCCGCAGGACGAGTTCGCCCGCCCGAGACCCTCCGGGATCAACGCAATCCGACTGCGGGAGGGGGACACGCTCGTCGACGTCAAGCCGACGGACGGCACGAAGGAACTGATCCTCACCACCCGCAACGGGCAGAGTCTCCGCTTCCACGAGATGTCGGTGCGGGCGATGGGGAGGAATGCGATGGGCGTGCGGGGCATCCGCCTCCGCCGCGGCGACAGCGTCCAGGGCATGACGATCGTCGAGAAGGACACCCTCCTCACCATCACGGACGTGGGCTACGGGAAGAGAACGCCGTTCGACGAGTTCCGGGGCTACAGCCGGGGCTCGCTGGGCGTGCGGAACATCCCCCGCGAGGGGGCCGGCTCCGTGGTGGATACCCTGGCCGTCTCCGAGCGGGACGAGATCCTGGTGATGAGCGCGATGGGGAACGTGATCCGCATCCGGGTATCGGACATCCCGATCCAGGGGCGGAACACCCGCGGGGTCTGGGTCATGCGCCCTGACGAGGGCGACCGCGTGGTCGGGGTCGCGCTGCTCCGCCCGGACGAGGAGTAGGTCCCCCCTCTTCCGAAAGACTTTCGTATCCGCAACCGATTACCGCGTACCATGTATCGGGATACCCTGCAGATCACCACACGGGGCGAGGGCGATATCGTCGACCTCACCCCCGGCGTACGGCGGATCGTCCGCGAGAGCGGAATCGCCGACGGGATCGTCCATGTATTCGTGACGGGATCGACGGCGGCGATCACCACGATCGAGTTCGAGCCGGGCGTGCTCTCCGATCTCCGGCGGGCGCTCTCGGTCATCGCCCCCGCTGACATCCCCTACGCCCACGACCGCGCCTGGGGGGACGGAAACGGGCGGTCGCACGTGAAAGCGGCGATCGTGGGGCCGTCGCTCACGCTGCCGCTCGCGGGCGGGGAGCTGGGCTGCGGCACCTGGCAGCAGATCGTCCTTCTGGAGCTGGACGTCCGCTCAAGCCGCAGCCGCACCGTCACCTGCACGGTGATGGGATGAGCGGGAGCGGCATGGCAACGCTCTCGGAACGGCAGTGCCGCAGCGCCCTGGTCCGTTCGAGGATCCCCGGCGCGGACTACTGCATCAACCCATACGGCGGGTGCGGCCATGGCTGCGTCTACTGCTATGCGGCGTTCATGAAGCGGTTCCTCCGCACCGCCGAGCCCTGGGGATCCTTCGTCCAGGCGAGGACCAACATCGCCGACCGCCTGGCCCGCGAGATCGCCGGGGGGAGAAGAGAGGGGCGGGTGCTGCTCTCCAGCGTCACCGACCCCTACCAGCCCGCGGAGCAGCAGTACCGTCTCACCCGGGCCTGCCTGGAGCGGTTGAGCCGAACCCGGATGCCGGTCTCCATCCTCACGAAATCCGACGGCGTCCTCCGCGACCTGGACGTTCTGCGCGGCATGGCGGACGTCGAGGTCGGGTTCTCGATCACGACCGCCGACGACGACCTCGCCCGCCTCCTGGAGCCCGGAGCCTCCCCGCCGTCCCGCCGCTTCCATGCCCTGTCCGCGCTCGCGGCGGCGGGCATCCGCACCTGGGTCTTCATCTCCCCCGTCATCCCCGGGATCGGGGACTCGGATGAGTCGCTCTCCGCCATCCTCGCGCGGGCGGAGCGGGCGGGCGTCGGCTGCGTGGACTACGATCCCCTCAACTGCTACCCCTCGGCGATCGCCGCCCTGCGAAGCCTCATCCAGTGCTGCCGCCCCGGAAAACTGGCGGAGCTCGAAGCGGCATGTGCGGATCCCCAGCGGTTCGCGCACCGGATCGCAAGCCGTGCCCGAATTCTCTGGCCACGCTACAGGTTCATCCCGCCGGACCGCGCGGGGGCCTGATCGGAAAAGAAGGATGGGATTCAATCCAGCGGGATCGTCTCCAGCTGCGAGCAGAGTTCCCAGATTCGGGTGCGGGCGTGCACCGGCATGTTGGGGTCGTTGCTGACCTCGTCGATCATGGAGATTGCCGTCGCGGCCCGGAGGCCGATCGTCTTGGAGTCGTCGGTGAGAACGTTGCGCGTCTCGTCTGCCACGCGGCGGATGTTCCGCGGAATGCTGGTGTCCTCCATGATCTGGGACAGCATCTGGACACATGCGTTTATTGTCGTTGCTGGATTCGCCATACGAACTTCCCCCTTACTATTAATCTGATCCAGGCATATATAATTTCACGAAGATAATCCGGAGCGTGCGAATGAAAGCGCCCGACGAGATCATGGCTGAATACCTTTTGAAGGGCGGGAAGATGCTCTCCCGCGCCTGCGCGGAGTGCGGCTCCCCCCTCTTCGAGTACAAGGGCAGGACATGCTGCGTCGTCTGCGAACATCCCCGGGACGAGGAGCAGCCGGCGGAGGCGCCCGTTCCCCCTGCAGCCGCTCCCCATGCCGGGGAACGGAGGGCAGCTGAAAATCCGGCCATCGAGGTCGCGCTGCAGGAGACCCTGATCGAGCTCTGCCGCCGCATCCAGGCCGAACCGGATCCGAACCGCTGCCTCCTGCTGATGCAGTGCCTGCGGGAGGGGATTGCCGCCCTCCGCGAGATCGGCTAGAGGTACTTCCGGCGGGAGAGTTCGAAGATCTGCTCGGCGCTCTTCTCCCCGATCCCCTTCACCTTCCGCAGGTCCTCCTCTCCGGCGTTGGTGATCGCCTGGACGGATCCGAAGTGCTCGAGCAGGATCCGTGCGTTCCTGGGCCCGATGGAGGGGAAGGCAGAGACGATGTACTCCAGCTGCTCCCGCGGCGTGCGGGACGCCTTGCGGTGGTGGATCTTCCTCTCGCCCCCCGGCCCCTCCTCTTCCCGCCGGGCCAGCACGCAGAGCATCTCCGCGGTCTCCGCCTCGTCCCGGCAGAAGAAGACGGATATTCCCATGTCCACCCCGATGGCCGCCAGTGTGCCCCGGATGGCGTTGGGATGGATATCCCGGATGCCGTAGAGGTCGCCGCCCTCGATGATGAGCACGGGGCGAAGGGCGGCGTCCGCCAGCGCCCGCAGCTGCCCGAAGAGATCCCGGTTGACCAGGGTGTCCATGAAGTCACGGGCGGTCTTCCGCTCCACGAGTATCCGCTCCCCCACGGCATAATCGCCGACGTCCAGCCGCTCCAGTCGGATGCGGGCACCCAGGCTCTCCAGGTGTTCGACCACCCGCGACGCGGTCTCGCGATCGTCGACGACGACGAGCGGCCCCTCCTCCTCGACGAAGGTCGAGATGGAGAGCTGGCGGCCGCCCGCGTTCTGCTGGCGGACGGCGTCGGAGCGCATCGCCCGCATCCCTTCCACCATCGCCTCCTCCTTTCTCTGGCTGACATAGCGGTAGACCTCATCCGAAGTGCCGCGGGTCACCAGCACCACGATCCGCCCGGCGCCGCTCCGCCCGGTCCTCCCCTTCCTCTGGATGCTGCGGATCTCCGAGGGGACGGCCTCGTAGAAGATCACCATGTCGGTGGAGGGCACATCGAGCCCTTCTTCGCCGACGGAGGTCGCGATCAGCACCTTGAACTCCCCCGCCCGGAACCGCTGCAGGAGCTCGATCTGCATCTTCTGGGAGAGTCCCTTCTCCTGATCCTTCGCTGCCTGGCCGACGAACCGCCTGGCCGGATAGCCGTTTGCCATGAGGTGATCGACCAGGAGCTGGACCGTATCCCGGTAGGTGGCGAAGATGATGATCCGGCTCTCCGGAAAACCTTCCAGCTGGCGGCGCACCAGGTCGAGGATGATCTGGAGCTTCGGGTGCATCTCGCCCTTCCACGCGGCGGACCGCTCCAGCAACCTCTGGAAGAGCGGATCCCGCACCAGCCGCAGGCTGGCCTTGGAGCCCCTGCCGGAGGTCGCCTCCCGGGTGAGCTTCTCCAGGTAGCGCGAGAGCGCCACGCTCCCCTGCGACTCGGCGAGCGCGATCGCGTGGCGGATCTTCATGCACTCCGCGTAGACGGAGGCGGCCAGGAACGCGGAGCGGTCCTTCTCCCGGATCCTCCTCTGGATCTGGGCGTTGATCAGCTCCAGCGCCCGCATGCTCAGCCGCTCCCGCCGCGGGACGGTGTAGTTCTGCCTCTTCAGGTGATCGAGGCGGGACTCGAGAAGGTCGTTCAGGTCCAGGATTGCCTGCGCGAGCGGCTCCGGGAGATCGACGTTGACGAACAGCACCTCCCGCTCGTGGACGTAGGGGCGGACGTCCTCGTCCTCCTCGGTGCGGGTCTCCACCACGCGGATACCGAGATTCTCGCATACCTCCCGCACCCGTGCGCTGTCGCCCCCCGGGGATGCAGTCATCGCCAGGATGAGCGGGGATCGGGCGTCCCGCCGGTAGCGTTCCGCCAGGTAGACGTAGGCGTAGTTGCCCACAGCGCGGTGGCACTCGTCGACGATCAGCAGGGAGACATCGCGGAGGCTGTAGCGGGCGGCGATGAGATCGTTCTTGATAACCTGCGGAGTGGCGAAGCAGACCCGGCACGCCTCCCAGCGCTCCTTCCGCTCCTGGGGATGCGTCTCACCGGTGAACATGGAGAAGTCTCCGTCCCCGTCCAGGAGGAGAAACCTGCGAAAGAAGCGGAGGTGCTGCTCAACCAGGGGTTTCGTGGGGGCGATGAAGAGTATCTTGCCCCCTTCGGTGTAGAGCCGGGACGCTGCCACGAGGAGCGCGATCGCGGTCTTCCCCAGTCCGGTGGGGAGGACGATCATGCTGTTGCCGTCCAGCGCCCGCAGGGCGAGGGACAACTGGTAGCGCCGCTCCTCGAGGCTTTCGGGGCGGATGAGCGGGTGGGTGACCGTCTTCATGGGCGGAGGGAGGCGAACGTCCGCCGACCCTCCAGGAGCGCGTTCAGGAGCGACGGGAGGGCGTCCAGCGGCACCCGGACCTGCTCCATGCTGTCGCGCTCCCGGAGCGTGACCGTGCGGTCCTCCTTCGTATCGTAGTCGATCGTGACGGCGTAGGGCGTGCCGACCTCGTCCTGGCGGCGGTAACGGCGTCCGATTGCCCCTGCATCGTCGTACTCGGCGAGGATCCCGCTGGACGTGAGGGAGCGGGCGGCCTCTTCTGCGATCTCGTTCAGTCCGTCGCGGTTGACGAGCGGGAAGACCGCCGCCTGGATCGGGGCCACGTGCGGGGGGAAACGGAGGACGCGGCGTATCTCGCCCTCCACCATCTCCTCCCCGTAGGAATGTTCGAGCACCGCGTAGAGCATGCGGTCGATCCCGTACGAGGGCTCGATGACGTGGGGGACGACCTCCTCGCCGCGCACCTCGACCTCCTCGTCCCGCACCTGGTAGCAGTCGGGCGGGATCAGCATCCTCTCGCCGCGGATCTCGACCCGGGCCCCCTCCTCTCCCGGCTCCGCAGCCGCCAGCGCTTCGCCCACCTCCTTCGCCCGCTCGCGGAAGAGGGGCCCGAGCCTCTTCATGTCCGGGACGACGCGTCGTCTCCGCTCGCGGCGGGACTCCCGGAAGGGCACGAAGACCGTGAACGGCACCCCGCTCTGCTTCGCGTGGGATCGCAGATCGTAATCCGTCCGATCCGCGATGCCCACGATCTCCACCCAGCCGAAGCGGTCGGAGAAGATCTCCGCGTCCCAGCAGTCCGTCGCGTAGTGCGCCCGCTCCTCGCAGAGGTGCTGCCGGAAACGGAGGCGCTTCGGATCGACGCCGATCCGCACAAGGAGCTGGTGGGTGAGGGCGATGTAGTAGGCGACGTACTCGTTGGCGATGCACCCTTCCCGCACGGCATCCGCCATGGTCATGCGGATCGGCGGTATCCCCGCCTGCTGCTCGCGGATGCCCAGCAGATCCACGGCGTAGTCCGCGTACCGCCCGAATGCGGGATGCCGCTTCTCCAGCGGATGGACGAAGATCTCCGCCTCCGCCTGCGAAAACTCCCGCAGGCGGATCATGCCCTGGCGGGGGGATATCTCGTTTCTGTACGACTTGCCGATCTGGACCGCTCCGAAGGGGAGACGGTCGCGGTAGAAGCGGAGGAGGCGGTGGAAGAGGGTGAACATGCCCTGTGCGGTCTCCGGGCGTAGGTAGCCCTTCCGCTGCGCACCGGGCCCGATGCTCGTCTCGAACATCAGGTTGAACTCAAAGACCGGCACCGGACCGAGGATCTCGCCGCAGGAGGGGCAGGGGCGGCACTGCAGCGCTTCCGCGAGGGCTTCGGCGGAAAGGGAGGCGGCGCTGCACCCGCCCCCGTCTTCGACGCAGTGGTCTGCCCGCAGGTACTCCCGGCAGTGGGGGCACTGGACCATCTTGTCCGCGAACCCCTTCACGTGGCCGGAGGCGATGAAGATCTCCTCGATGCCGATGGTGGGGCTCTCGATCTCGTAGTAGCCCTCCTGGACGACGTAAAATTCCCTCCAGACATTCTCGATGCGCCGCTTCATCATCGCACCGAGGGGTCCATAGTCCACGAAACCGGCGACAGAGCCGTATATCTCCGCGGTCGGCCAGACAAAACCCCTGCGCCGCGCCAGCTCCATCACCTTCTCGTAGGTATCGGTCTCTTTCACCATGGTCTCTTAAGGATATTTCTGCGGCGGACATTAAAATGTCTATAGCATTTTTAGGGATCCTTCGCCGCGCCGGGGACGGAAGGGGTCATTCGGGAATCGGGCGACCGGCGGGGCGATTGCGTGCGCTCCCCGGGCGGAAGGCCATCCCGGTCGATGCCGGTTCTTGCCGATACGGGCGGACGATAGGGGGCGCCGCCTGCACCTGCGGGAGGCCGCCCCCCCCCGGGGCAGGTCTGCCCGAGCGCGTGCGCGACGGCGGATCCAATCGTCCCCGGCGACGGATCAAACGGATCCCGGGCGAATCGGTTCGGGGCACCGGGCCGCTTGGGAGTTCCGACAGCGGCGGGATCTGTCCGCGGGATGCATCAACAGCCGATCCAGGAGGGAATCCGCCTCTCCCTTCCCGTGACCGGGTCCGGTCCCTCCGGAACCCCGGCAGCGGAACGATTGTACCCGGGGAGGGATCTCACCCTGCGTGTGCGGTACCTTCCGGTGGGAGGACGCGATGACTCCCTGTCCCGCGATCTGCAGTCCTGCCGCTCCGGTCCGGAGGGATCCCTCGCGGACCGCCGCGACGACTGGGGCGTTCCCGACGCGTCCGGGATGCGTTCACGATCGCGTGCGCTCCGCCTGCCCCGGGAGCGCGGAACTGGACCGGTGCCAAGCGCACCTTCGGGAAGCGTGGGAAGCAGGAGTATCCGGGGATGGTGTCCCCCGACAACATCGAGCGGTCGTGAGGGCGCGCGCGGAGCGAACGGCGACACAGGGATTCGGGGCCAGGCGAATCCCAAACGCCGCCCGGTCCGTGCACCGGCAATCCGAACAGACGAAGAAGAAAGTGTGGTCGCGCAGACTGGGACCCGTCATTGTTCTCGGGAGAAACGCGCTCCGGCGCCAGTCCGCCCCTCCCCGCGCGGGCATTTCCACGGGCTGATCGTGCGGCATGCGCATCCCGGGCACCAAACCTCTCCTTCTACGGACGGGGTCGCAGGGGACGATGGGGAGATCGTCCCCGCCTGCGGACAGACAGCCCGCAGCGGTGCAGGGTCCGCTTCGAGGGGGGTTCAGAAGCGCCAAACGGAAAGAAGATGAAGCATTCCGGGGCAGGAACGGGAACCGATACCGCTGCCCCCTCCAGGCGCCCCGCCCATGCCGCATGCCGTTTTCCAGGACTTCCGCAGGGAGATCGGGGCCGTTTCTCGACCCGCTGGAGAGATCGTCATCCAATGGGAACCATTATATACGAGGGGGCTTATTAAATTCGGTTAATACAGAGCGACAAGGGATCAAGAAATGCCAGAAGACGCGAGGAAAAAACAGCTGCTGCAGCTCTTCGAGAACATCACCAGCAAGACGAAGATCGTGGAGCCGATGAAGAAGATCCACGGATCCCTTCGGGACAGGGATGCGATCGAGCGCGAGATAGCGCTCATCATGCGCGAAGTTCTCGACAAAGGCTACTTCAAGACCAAGCTCACGCCCCGGCAGCTCGCCACACTGATCATGGCCTTCCAGGATGGCAAGAACGACACCGAGATCGCCAGGCTGCTCGGAGACGAGAAGCTCTCCAAGACCGTGGCGCGGGCGCGTGTCCGCCTGAAGCTCTTCCGGGAGCTGGACTTCAAGATGCCGTTTGACCGCACCTCCCTGGAAGCGCTCCTTGAATCCGGCAAGACCATGAAGGAGGTCAGCGACGAGCTCGGTGTGAGTCCCTCGACGCTGCGGGAGTACCGTCACGTGATCGAGGAGCAGCAGGACCACACCCTGGACTACTACCTTGAGCGCATCCGGGACGTGATGGAGGACCGCGACCTCACCCAGCAGATGACGCGGGGGGTGACGGTGGACGGGCTCGGCGAGGCCATCGACATCACGGAGGCCGAGCTGATCGATATCGGATAGACCCGGCACAACTTTTTTAGAGCACGGGAGCTTCATCTCTCCCTATGAGACTCACCTGGCTGGGACATGCCTGTTTCTACCTGGAGGGCAGCAGGAAGCTCCTGATCGATCCCTTCGTCCCGAACGGCCGCCCCCCGCAGGATGCCGATCTGGTCTTCGTCACGCACGGCCACGCGGATCACCTGGGGGACGCGCTCGCCCTCGGTAGGAAGATCGTCTGCAACAACGAGATTGCCAAGTTCCTCGCGGAGAAGGGGATACCGGCCGTGGGGATGAACATCGGCGGAACGGTGAACGTGGACGGGATCTCCGCCACGATGGTACCGGCCATTCACTCCTCCTGGCTGGAGAGCGGCGGACGGGGATTCTATGGCGGGCTTGCGGCGGGTTTCGTCATTCGCATGGACGGCGTGACAGTGTACGATGCCGGCGACACGGCGCTCTTCTCGGACATGAGGCTGATCGGGGAGCTCTACCGCCCGGATGTCGTCATGCTTCCCATCGGGGGGCACTTCACGATGGGGCCGCAGGAGGCGATGATGGCGGCGCAGTTCGTGGGCGCACCGCTGGTCATACCCATGCACTACGGCACCTGGCCCGTCATCGATCAGGATGCGCAGAGTTTCCGCCGGGCGATCGAGCGGACGACCGACATGCGGGTGGCGGTGCTCGCCCCGGGTGAAGGGATCGAGGTAGGTCAAGAATAGAGCGGCAGTGAAGCGGTTCGATGCCTGCCTGCCGGAAGAATTCCTCCGCGGACCGGGACGAGCTTCGGGGGACGCGGGGCAGGAGCTGCTGCAATTCTACAACGAGCAACACCTGAGCCATGGATGGCATCTCCCAGGCATACTGCGTTCTGGCATGGGCAGGGCTCATCAAACTGCTCCAGATGAGCGTCTGGCCCCACCTCCGATCCACGCTCTCGCAGTACGCCTATCCAGCCGCTTTTCCGTTCTCGATCCTCCTCTTCGCACTGGGCAGCTGGTATCTCGCCCTCCTGCGGCTCCCGATCCAGCTCTCCCTGCTCGTGTTCATCGGCCTGGCGATCTCCGGCATTGTGCGGGGCGGATATTCCCGCGAAGCGCTGCGGGGTCTCGCCGTCTGGGATGCGCTCTTCCTGCTCGGTTTTGCATTCGCCCTCGGATTGCGGTTCGTCAACCCCGCAATCAGCCATTTCAGCGAGCAGTTCATGAACCATGCCTTCCTGGCCGGCATCATGCTGAACCCCCAGATCCCGCCGCTGGATCCCTGGTTCGTCGGCGGGGACCTGAGTATCTATTACTACCTGGGCCACTTCACGATGGGGGCACTCGCCATCGCTGTCTCCGCTCCTTCCGAAGTGGCGTTCAACCTCATCCTGCCGACCGTGTTCGGGGTCTCGTTTGTTATGCTGTATGCGCTGGGGGACCTGATCCTTCCCCGCCACAGGTGGCTCCCGCTCGCGGTGCTCTTCGCCATCCCGCCATCCGTGCTCTGGTTCCTCGGCTCCGGCTGCGGCCTCTACGGTGCCCTGGACCGCACCAACTGGCTGATCGCCGGCGGGCGCTTCGAGTTCCCGCTCTTCTCCCTCTTCCTGGGCAACGCCCACGCGTTCGAGATCGGGATCTTCAACCAGCTCCTCCTCCTCTTCCTCCTGGCGTTCGCATGGCACCGATGGGTTGATCTGGATCTTCGCGGGAGACTGCATCTCGTCCTGCTCCTCTCGCTCTCCCTGGGGACGATGCCCCTCCTCAATGCCTGGGATGCCCTCGTCTACGGCCCGCTCGTGCTGGGATTCGTTCTCTACCAGCGGCTCCGGGCGCGGCGCGATGCACCGCACTCCAGCGCCTGGACCCCTGCACTCCTCGTCCCCCCGATCGCGCTCTGCTGGTACCTCCCCTGTTACCTGCACCTGCAGCCCTCCGGTATCGAGGGCATCGGCTCCGGTTTCGGGCCGACGGATCCGGTGAGTTTTCTCGGGGTGTGGGGTTTCTTCCTGCTTGTACTCTACCTGGACTGCGCTCGGGATATGGCGCAGTCCCCGGGATATCTCCTCTCTGGCCTACCCTTCCTCTTTGCCGGCTACTGCTCCCTCGCCGTTGCCCTGGTGCCGCTCCTCTACCTCGTCCGCAGGGGGAAACACGCGTTTTCAGAGTTCCTCTGCGTGGCGGGGCTGTCCGCCCTCATCTTCTGCGAGATCTTCTACTTCCAGGAGAGGCTCGGAGGGGACTACAGCCGCTTCAACACGGTATTCAAGTTCTACTTCGTTTCCTGGGTGCTCCTCGGGAGCGGGTCGCTGCTCGTCGCGGGCGCGCGCCTCTCCCAGCGGAGGCCGCTCTTCACCCCCGCTGTGCAGCGCCTGGCAGCGGCGGGGGCTGCCATCGCCCTGCTGATCGCGCCGTTCGCGCTCCCGATCGATATCGGCAGGGGCCTCCTCGGCATCCAGTACCCCTCGGGCTACCACACCCTGGACGGTTCGGCCTACCTGGAGGGCGTCCATCCGGGGGACGCTGCCGCCATCGCCTACTTGAAAGGCCTGCCTGGCAGCCACCGCATCGTGGAGGCCGAGAACGGAGACTACACCTACTACTCGCGGGTGTCGACGTTCACGGGCATCCCCACCATCCTGGGGCAGCGGGCTCACGAGTTCACCTGGCGGGGCAATCCCGACGGCTGGTACGAAGAGCGTCCGGAGGATATCCGGGCCATCTACGAGGACCCGCACCGGACGATCCCGCTTATGGATAAATACGGTATGACCCTGCTCTATGTCGGCGACCTCGAACGGGAGCGCTACAGCGTCAGCCTCCCCCCTGGGGGCCTGAACCGGATATACGATGAAGGGGGTGTCCAGATCTACGAGCGGGAGAGATGAGGCTCCTCTTTGCGGCAGGAGGCTCCGCCGCGGAGCCGCTGCAGGGGAGTTGAAACCTCTTCGCAGGCGACATACCGGGTCCCATCGCTGAGGGGGACCGCACGGAAGCGGACGGTCTTCTCCTCGCCGCTCCTGCACCACACCCGCCCTGTGCACACCTTGGCGGCGGCCGCCTCCTCTCGCTCGCTCGCATCCGGGAACGCCCGTTCGAACCACTCTTCTTCTGCAGGAATATCCGCCAGGGTATACCCGAGGAGCTCGGTGAACTTCTGGTTGAGGAGGGTGTAGCGCCCGTCCGCCTGCGCAAGGGCGGCCGGGACCGGGGAAGCATCGAGCACCTCGGTGAACCGCCGTTCGCTGCGGCGGAGGCGGTCCTCGGTCTGCCGCCGGGCGATCGCGATGGAGGCCTGGCGGTCTTCGAGCACCGCATCGGGGGGGCAGGAAGATCCCGACATTGCCGAAGAGCTGTTCGCCCCAGACGAGAAAGATGAAGTAGACCTTTCCGATGGGAAGCGTCCGGCAGATCTCGTCACAGAGCTCTCCCGGGATCTGCCGGAAACAGATCTCGTTCAAAGACATCCCCTCCGGCCCGATCTCCGGCTAGAAATCGTACTTACAGATCCTCCCCCGTCAGCAGGCTCGACGGCGCCCCCCCCCTTTTGGGATGCGAGAAGATCTCTGTCAGCGGGTACGTCAGTCCGACCGGATCCATTCCCAGTATCGTCGTGAGGGTATCTCGAATCTCCCGGTCGCGGAGAGCCTGCACGGTGAACTGCCGGCTGGCCTCGTCGTAGGATATAACAAACACATGGGCCCGCGGAACGAGCTCGATGATGCGTTCGGCGATGTACTGGTGGATATCCTGCTCGGGGGGCATGTCCACCAGTTCCATCG
>JASEFH010000021.1 GCA_030019205.1 Methanomicrobiales archaeon | reverse complement strand
CACGGGTGCGTGGGTTGAAATGGGAGCAGGAGGCGCAGCCCGGCGGGAACGAAGAAAGTCGCACCCTTCACGGGTGCGTGGGTTGAAATAGATGTGGTGCTTGTGACCGGCGCGTTCCTGACGGCCGTCGCACCCTTCACGGGTGCGTGGGTTGAAATAAGTATGATGCGACTGCGCAGTGTCCTCTCTGGGAGTCGCACCCTTCACGGGTGCGTGGGTTGAAATACTTCACCTGCATCCCGCACTCGGGACAGTACCACGTCGCACCCTTCACGGGTGCGTGGGTTGAAATTCTTTAGCGTCCCAGCTGAGTCTCGCGACGTACGGCAGTCGCACCCTTCACGGGTGCGTGGGTTGAAATGTTTTCGGTTTCGGCTTATATTCCGCCTTCCTCTTGTCGCACCCTTCACGGGTGCGTGGGTTGAAATTACATGGCGGAGAAGCTCAACATCCAGGCAGGGTTGTCGCACCCTTCACGGGTGCGTGGGTTGAAATGCCCCAATAAGGTTCGTCCCGATGAGGGTTGCCCGTCGCACCCTTCACGGGTGCGTGGGTTGAAATTATGCGGGGACGAGCGATGGATACGTCTACCGCTGGTCGCACCCTCCATGGGTGCATGAGTAAAAAGAGAACCTGAACATCTGCAGGTCTTATCAGACAAATGATCCCCGGAGGCTGTTATCGCCGCTCCCCGAAGATATCCCGGGGAGTCGGATTCATGCGATAGACTATCTCTGCCGTGCCGGCCGGATTCGTGAGACCGCACCCATCGTCGGCAACTGTTAATACGCCATCCCTCACTCATGCTCTGCCGTATGACCGATAGTTCAGACGATACGGAACGCGGGACCAGTGCGCCCTGGGCCCCGGCGATACTCGAACCCACTCCCGAGACCCGGGCGCTGGAGCGGTTCCACGGGGATGGCACCTGGACGGGGACCGTGAAGGCCGGCGGGATGGGGGCGGGATCGCCGGAGATGGCAGCGAGCGGGCGTGCGACCTGCGCGTGGATCATCGACGGCCTCTGGCTCTCCTGCCATTTCGAACAGGACCAGTTCGTGGGGGGGAAGAAAATTCTGACCTGGAAGGCGCACTGGGTCGCCGGGTGGGATCCGCGCGCCCGCGAGTATCGGGCGGTGGGCGTCGACAGCAACGGCGCTTCGTTCATGTTCCATGGCAGAATCGAGGGGGATGCCCTGATCATGGAGTCGATGGGAGACTCGCCCGTGAAGCTGCGGTTCACCTGGGATGCCTCTGACCCGCACTCCGTGCACTGGAAGAACGAGATGTCGGTAGACCACAAGCCGTATCAGCTCATCGAGGAGTATATCATCACCCCGAAGGAGAAAGAGAGCGCCTGACGGGCTCCCCGCGGCATGCGGGCGGCTCCCGGCATCGTCCGGCTCCCGCGGCGGAGTGCCCGGGCCCGGCGGCCCGCAGCATCGGAACTGCGGCAGTGGCCCGTGCAGCTGCGGCTACCGAACCCGGCCGCCCCCTGCATCGAGACGCGGATCTCCCCGTCGCCGCGGACTGCGTACCCTCCGCCTACGCGGACTTCCACCGCGACTTCCTGCGGGGGCGGATCGCGATCGTCTTCTGCCCGAAACTGGACGAGGACATCGAGGATTACGTCGAGAGACTGGCGGACATCTTCATCCTCCATACCATCCGTTCGATCACGGTGCTGCACATGGAGGTGCCCTGCTGCCACGGGGTGAACTACGTCCTGCGACGAGCCCTGGAACGCTCGGGCAGGAAGATTCCGATCGCGGAGTACACCGTCCGTATCCAGGGTGATCGAGGAAGGCGGTCCGCTCACGGCCTGATCCCGTCATCGCTATCGCGGCGATCGGGGGTGTTCTCCGCGGCAGGCGGCGCCGGCGGTTCGGGGGCTGCACGCTGGATCGTGCCGTTTTGCCCCTTCTCCAGCACACCCTCCTTGACCATCGACCCGATCACCGCCTCCATCCGCTCCGCGACGCCGTTCCGGACCGAGCGGATGCCGAGCAGCTTCGCCGTGCGGGCGATCAGGTCCTCCTCCGCCGTGGCGAACTGATGCTGCAGCACCAGTTCGATCCCCGCCCGAATCTCCTCGTCGCAGATCTGGTAGAGTTTGATCCCCGTGGCGGCGTCCCGCCGCCGCAGCAGCGCATTCGGGCCGGTTGGCGGCCAGAGGAACTCTCCCCGCAGCCGCACGGCGCCCTCCGCCTCCGCTCGCGCTATCGCCGCCAGCACCGCATCCCGGGCCTTCTTCCCGAGCCTTTTCGTGCCGCAGGCGGTGCGGATGCGCTGGATCGCGGTCTCCACGTGCACCGGCCCCTCCACCTCCGCGATCCTCCCGACCGCCCGGACCAGATCGCCCTCGGGAATGGACACGATATCTTCCGAAGGGCTCAGCCCCGGATCGTCGCAGATCGTATAGGGGGGGACGCTCTCCTCCATCGTTCCGGTTTCCGGCATGCCGCTCCTCATCGTCATGGCGGGCGGGGGCAGGGCGGCCGGTTCCGGGGATCGCTCGGGCGGGTGCTCTTTCTGTTGCTTCGCCGCCTCGATCGCCTCCAGCAATCTCCTCTCGCACTCCTTCCGGTTGCGGTACCAGTCGGGGGACCAGACGCGGTGGATCCGCCAGCCCAGCCCCTCCAGGATCTGCTGCCGCAGGCGGTCGCGGTCGCGGGCCACCCGGGACGTGTGGTAGCGTGCGCCGTCGCACACGATCCCGAGGAGGTAGGTCCCGGGGGAGTCGGGATCGACGACCGCCAGGTCCACGCGGAAGCCGGCGCAGCCCACCTGTTTCCGCAGGGTGTGGCCGTTCTCGAACAGGAACTCGTACACGGACGTCTCCAGGGGGGTCTCTCCATCCGCCCCGGTATCCCCGTACGGGGCCAGCGAGCCCGTCTCGGCATACTCCAGGAACTGCTTCAGGACCTGCAGCCCTGTGGGTGCGTTCTCGTCCAGAGCGAGGTCCCGCCCGCGGAAGTTGGAGAAGACCACGCACTTCTCGCGGGCCCGGGTGATGAGCACGTTCAGGCGCCGCTCCCCGCCCGCCTGGTTGAGGGGCCCGAAGTTGAGGGAGAGCTTCCCCCGCTCGTCGAAGCCGAACCCGACGCTGATAAAGACCACGTCGCGCTCGTCGCCCTGGATCGTCTCCAGGTTCTTGACGTCGAAGGGCTCGATGCCCTTCATCGCGTCCTCGACCTGCGGGTTCTGCCGCAGCAGCCGCTCCACCTCTTCGCGGATCGCGGTCTGCTGTCGGACGTTGAAGGTGCCCACCATGAGGCTCTTTCCCGGACGGGTGCGGTAGTGGTCCAGCACCGCCTCCGCTACCGCCCGGGCTTCCCCGCGGTTGGCGGAGCTCCGCCCCCGGTCGTAGACGGTCTGCGGCAGATGGACGAGGTGCAGCCCCAGGTGCTCCGCCCGGTCCACTGCCGACGGGTAGACGTAGAGACGGTTGTCGTAGAACTCCCGGTTCGAGACGGCGATGAGCGACTCGTGGCGGCTGCGGTAGTGCCAGCGGAGCATCTTGCGGGGAAAACTCCGCCGGCAGAGGTTGAGGATGCTCTCGGCGATCTCGTCCGCCCCGTCGTCCTCTTCGTCTTCTACCAGGCGGTCGAAGAAGGCGGTCGGCGGCAGCTGGCGCGAGTCCCCCATGACGACGACCTGCCGCCCCCGCAGGAACGCCCCCAGGGCATCCTCGGGACGGACCTGGCTGGCCTCGTCGAAGACGATGAGGTCGAAGCAGACCGATCGCGGGTCCAGGAACTGGGCGATCGAGAGCGGGCTCATCATGAAACAGGGTTTGATCTTCTGGATGAGCCCTCCGGCCCGGCTCATCAGACGGCGGATGGGCATGTGCCCCCGTTTGCGGTTGAACTCCCGCAGCAGGATCCCCGCCTCGGATTCCTTCGAGGCCCCGCCGCAGATCCGGGGGCGGCTGCGGTAGAGGCGGAGCATGGCGCGGCACTGGTTCCAGTGGAGGCTCTCCTGATCCGACGCCGCGAACCGCCGGATGCGGTTCTCGTGCCGCTCCCCGACGAACTGCGCGAGGAGCGGCCTCTCGGTGAATGCCGCCTTCAGCAGCCCTTCGGCGTAGCTGCCTTCGAACGTCGGGACCAGATCGTCGGGCTCGATGCCATCCTCCTCGACCGCCCCCACGAGGGGTGCGGCGGGAGTGGCCAGGGCCTCCTCCCGGAATGCGACGTACTGCGACCAGCGCGGCAGGTCGTCAAGGCGGGATATCCACGAACGGATCCGGGACTCGAGGTCCGCGAACGCCGCCCGCTCGCAGGGCGTCCCGAGACTGCGCTCCGCGTCCGTTCCCAGCGTACCGAAGAGGGCATCCAGCGCGGCGGCGAGCCGCTCCTCCGCCTGGCCCAGCAGGCGGGAGCAGCCCTCTATCTCTCCCCGCGGCACCCCGCTGTAGAGGATGCCGATCGCCCGGGGCGTGAGCACGCCCTGCGCCAGCTGGAGCCGGAATTTTGCCATCCAGTCGGCGAATGCCTGCAGACTGGCACAGTCGCTCTCCTCCTCCATCCACAGGGCGCCAAAGAAGGCCCTCCCCTGCGGCTCCGCCTGCCGCACCGCATCCCGCAGCCGGCGGCACTCCGATGCCGCCGCCAGGTCCGCCAGAATACGGGCGTCGTCTGAGGGGACGGCACCGGCGTAGAGGCTGCCCACCTCCCGCCGGACCGCACGGTAGCCCGATCGCAGCGTCTTCAGGAACGCAGACGACTGGGCCCGGTACTCGGCCAGCAGGGCATCCACGTCCCGATCCAGGATCTCCGGGCGGAACCGTGCCAGGACTGCATCGCGCTCCTCCCGGTACCGCCGGACCAGCGCCATGAGCGGCTCCACCGAATCGGGCGGGCTCCTCCAGGCCGGGTGCAGAATGACGTCCCGCTCGAGCGGCGGCGCCGAGGCGACGAGGGCGGCGGCCGTGCGCGCCCGTGCAAGATCCCCCGGTGTCGAGGGCACGGCGCAGCCCGACAGTTCGGCCAGGAGCGCCGCCGCCTCCCGGATCCGCTCTATCTCGCCCGCGCTCTCTTCCAGCAGATCCCGCAGGCGGTCCAGGTCCGGGGGTAGGATCAGCCCCGGGGTGCAGCCCCGCCAGGGGTTCTCCTGGATAGGGCGGACGAGGGGCAGGATGCCCTGCAGCCCCTCCAGGGCGGCGACCGCGGCGTCCCATTCGGGCGGCGCCATGCGCTCCGGATCCGCCAGGGAGATCCGTGCCATGCTCCTTCCTGCCCGCTCGAATTGCTGCCGCGCCCGTTCATGCAGGCAGAAGGCCTGGAACGGCGAGAGTCCCCGCCCGCCGATCGGTTCGGCCAGCGCCCGCACGTAGCTGTTCAACTCCTCTTTGAGTCCTTCCAGCCGCGCGATCTCGGCCTCGAAGGACTCCTCGCGCAGAAGATCGGTCTCCAGGGTGCGGCGCAGCTCCTCGAGCACCTTCCGCTTGTTCGTCTTGCGGCTGTGCAGCTCCAGGCAGAACTCCCCCAGGCCGGCGCGGTCCAGGCGGCTCTTCACCACCTGCAGCGCCGCCATCTTCTCGCTCACGAAGAGGACGCTCTTTCCCCGGGCGAGGCTCTCGGCGATGACGTTGGTGATGGTCTGGGACTTGCCCGTCCCCGGCGGCCCCTCCACCACCAGGTTCGCCCCGCGGTTCACCGCTTCGATGACGGCGATCTGGGACGAGTCGGCGTCCACCACGTGGAAGACCGCGTGCCCCGGAAGCCGCTCGTCCACCGTTTTCTCGTCGAACTCGTCCGCGGCATCGTACTCTTCGGAGGGGTTCAGGACGGCGTTCAGCAGGGGGTGGTCGGCCGGGGACCGCCCTTCGGGCCAGGTCTGCGGGTCCAGGTCGCGGAACATGACGAACTTGGTGAAGCTGAAGAAGTCCAGGCAGATCCCGGCGAGCAGCCTCCAGGAGGGTTTGTGCACGATCGCGTCCCGCACGGCGGTCAGGTAGGCGTCGATGCCTGCCTTCTCCTCCGGCATCTCGAACTCGGGCAGGAGCACATCCAGCTCCCTGAGCCGCTCTGCCAGGGAGAGGTTCATGAGGATCTCCTCCCCCGTCCAGCGGAGCGTATACGTCCCGCCCGCGCGGATGCGCTCCAGCTCGACGGGGACGAGCAGCACGGGAGCCCGGGCGGAGCGGACGGTGCCGGCGGTATCGGTGTACTCCAGGAATCCCAGGGCGAGGTAGAGGATACTGTAGCCCTGCTCTTCGAGGGCTGTTCTCGCCTGGTTGTGAACGGTGAAGAGCCGCTCCCGAAGGATGTCGGCGGAGAGCGGCGTCTCGAGAAGCGTGTCGGTCTGGTGCGGCGGCGTATCCCCCTCTGCGATCGCCTGCCAGGGCTCCTCGTCCTCCGCCGGGGCGGTAGAGGCTTCCCCCGCGCCCTTCCCGGTCCCGGCAGCCGCTGCATCGGCGGCTGGCTCCCCTCTCTCCCGCGGGTGGAACCGCATCGCCTTCTCCCGCAGCACCAGGATGTCGTACACCTCCCGGGGATTCTCGTCTACCACGGGTATGGTGCGCGCCTTCGAGGGGCGGTAGTTCAGGAGGCGGTTGCGCTGGGTGAGGTCCAGCAGCCGCCGGCGGATGGCATCGATCTGGGCTTCGGGTATCGCCATGGCGGAGTCTCCATCGAGGGAGTACGGCTGCAATTAAATTGTCCATTCGATCGATATAGGTATTGAAATGTTTCGTTTGGATAAAAACTCCATTAAAGGCATTTAATAAGTGAAAGAAAGGCTTATTGGGTTCTATATGCCTCCAATCGCATTGCCATGCCGCATGGGAGCCGTGGCCCCGCCGTGCGGGGAGGATCCATAGTCTCCTTTCCACCCCCGACGGAATGCAGGGCCGGTGCCGGAGTGAGATGCAGGTCGACCATGCCCCCGTCATCGCCTCGGCCACAGCGGTCCCGATAGAAGCGACTCCCCGCGTGGCCGTCCCATCCCCGTGGGTCAGCTGCGAGCATGCCCAGCGCAAGCCGGCGATGAAATTCGCCCATCTCCGGCCCTTTACCTCCGGAGTATCGAGAGATCTGTCAGGACCGACTGGATCGCCGTGAAGTACTCGTCGATATCCGGGGGTTCGATGATATGCCGGAGGATCGGCCGCCTCGCAGGCTCTGCCCGCTCCTCCCGATCCACCGATCCCGTCAGCACCACGATCGGGATCTGCTGGAGGCGGCTGTCGGAAAAGATCGCGTCCAGGAACTCGATTCCGCTCATGCGGGGCGGGGTTCAGATCCCGGTCGGGCGTCGGGGCCGAAACCTACGGCCCTCCCGTTGAAGGAACGCCATCGCTTCTACGCCGTCCTGCACGACCGTGAGCTGGCCCGGCACCGCTACTTCGCGGTGCGCCTCCTCGGTCAGTTTGATATCCGCCGGGTTATCCTCTACCAGGAGGATCGCGATCGGTCTCATCCGGGCTCTCTATCCCCCGGGCCCGCTTCCTGCACCGCGGGCAGCGTGAAGAAGAACGTAGATCCCCTCCCCGGCTCGGACTCGACCCAGATCCGCCCGCCGTGCCGCTCCACGATGCGTTTGACGATGGCGAGCCCGATGCCGGTCCCCTCGTACTCCATCTGGGCGTGCAGCCGCCGGAAGACGACGAAGATCTGGTCGAAGTACTGGGGGTCGATCCCGATGCCGTTGTCGGCGACGCTGAACCGCACCATGCCGCCATCCCTCTCTGCCGCAACGTGGACCCGCGGCGGCACGCCCTCCCTCCGGAACTTGACGGCGTTCGCGATCAGGTTCTGGAAGACCTGGCGGAGCTGGGTCGGGTCGGCCAGCACCGCGGGGAGGGGATCGTGCGTCACCTCGGCTCCTGCCTCCTGGAGGGTGAACTGGAGGTTCTGTTGCACTTCGGCGAGGACGGTTTCTGTATCCGTGGGCACCAGGGGCTGCTGGCGGGTCGATACCCGGGAGTATGCCAGCAGGTCGGTGATCAGGTCGTGCATCCGCCGCCCGCCCTGCTCGATGAACCCGACGAACTCGTCGGCATCCGCATCCAGCTTCCCTCTGTAGCGGCGGGCGAGGAGCTGGGCGTAACTGGTGATCATGCGCACCGGCTCCAGCAGGTCGTGGGAGACGGCATAGGCGAACCGCTCCAGATCCTCGTTCGATCGCTGGAGATCCCGGGAGCGCTCTTCCAGCAGTTCTTCGGCTCTCTTTCTCCTGGTGATATCGGCCGCGAGAACGACAGCGCCCTGGATGGCACCGCCTGCATCGCGGATTGGCGCTGCACGGACGCTGATGCAGCCCCAGGTTTCATCACCGCGCCGCACCCTGATCTCCTCGTCGACGATCACCTCACCTCGGTGCAGGGCGCGGAAGAGCGGCCACTCCTCGATGCCGTAGGGTCTGCCGTCGGGATGGTAGCCGTAGGCGCTCCAGGAGGGCGCCTTTGCAACGTCGATATCCAGGTCAACGGGCAAGCGGCATATCTGCAGCAGCTGCTTGTTGTCCAGGATAATCCTGCCGGACGGGGCTTCGGCGATCATCACCGCTTCCGGCATCTGTTCGAGCACGGATCGCAGAATCGAACGCTCTGCCTCGATGCGCTGGAGCAGCATCTCTTTTTCCCGCTCTTCCCGCCTCCTCTCGGTGACGTCGCGCATGATGCACCCGACGCGGTATCCCCGGCGGGTGGGAATGGTGAAGAGGCTCTGCTGGAGATACCGCACCTCTCCGTTCGGGGTGCGGATCTGCACGTCCAGGAGGCGGTTGTAGTGCGGATAGGCCCCCTCCTTCAGCACCCTGTCCCATACCGCCCGATACCGCTTCCGATAATCCGGCCCCGCCCAGTCCGCATCCACGATCTCTGCCTGGATCTCCCAGGCCGGCCTCCCCAGGATATCGCTGGCGGCAAGGGTGGTGATCGCCTCCATGCCCCGGTTCCAGGTGGTGATCCGCCCCGTCTCGTCGGTGAGAACGATACCGTCGCCGGAACTCTCGATCAGGTTCCGTAGCTGCTCCTCGCGCTCCTGCAGGTCCTCCTCCGCCTTCTTGCGCTCGGTGATATTCTGCGATATGCCGACCAGGCGCGCGGGCCTGCCATTAGCACCCGCAATCGCCACGCCGGCCGAGAGAAGCCAGATCTCCCTGTCCGATGGAGGGGTGAGAATCCGGTACTCGACCCTGAACTCGCCGCCGCTTTCAATCATCCGCTCCAGCACCTCCTGCAGAGCGGCACGGTCATCGGGGTGAACCAGTGTCCAGATATCGGCCACTTTTGTCGGCAGGGGGGTATCGATCACGCGCTCCGCATTCTCGGACCATGCGAATGTCTGCGCGGCCAGGTCTATCTCCCATCCGAACATGCCGGCGGATTCTGTGGCAAGCCGCAGACGCGCTTCGGACTCGCGCAGGTCCTCCTCCGCCTTCTTGCGCTCGGTGACGTCCCGCAGCACCACCTGAACCGCCGCACGCCCTCCATACTCGATCATGGCTGCCATCGCTTCGACGAAGATACGGCTGCCGTCGGGCAACTGGACGGGCATTGCAATGGGCGGAAGGGACTCTCCCCGCATCAGCGCCTGGATGCCCGCGCGGGCGACACCCACCCCTTCCGCGGGCAGCGCGGCGAACGCGGAGCGGCCTTCCAGTTCGCGGATGTCCTGCACGCCCGTGAGGCGGAGGGCTGTCGGGTTCGCATAGAGGAGCTGCCCCTCGAGATCGTGGACGAAAACGGCGTCCGGGGACTGTTCTACCAGGGATCTGTATCGCTCCCTGCTCTCCCGCAGGGCTTCCAGCTCGCGTCGCAGCGCGGCGTTCTCGTTCTGGAGCTGCTGCGCCCTCTCTCGAACGAACTGCTCCCCATCTGCGGGGATCTCATGCCTGGAGGCTCGTTGCCGCTCGGGTGTTCCTGGGGGTGCCGGCATGCGGGGATCCTGAGTAGCAGTACCAGAAAAATGCGCACGAGGGATGATAAAGTTCCCCCTCCCACGAATCCAAGAGCCATGGATCGATCCCCTGCCGGGATCCATTCGCGCCGCACCGCCGGGGGGCATCCGGACGTCCTGTCGGTGGCTGCACGGTGGAACGTCCCGCAGGGATCGGAACATCTCTACGCTCCGGGAGTAAAGACAACGCCACGACGCGATCATGCCCCTGCCGCTGGCAGGCTCTCAAGCGATTGTATTGCCTTTACTGCTTCTTCTCAAGGCGTTCAATGGCTTTCTGCGCCTCTTTCCGGACGTTTTGATCCGGATCCTCGAGCGCCATTGTGAGCGCGTCCCTGGCCCGGGGATCCCCGATCCTCCCCAGGGCTTCCGCCGCGACCTTCCGCACATCTCCTCTGGGATCTTGAAGGGCTGCGATCAGGGGCTCGACCGCCCTCGAATCCCGGATCCTCCCGAGAGACCAGGCGGCACCCCGCCGCAGCCAGTGCTCTCCTCCCCGCAGGGCTGCGATCAGGGGCTCGACCGCCCGGGGATCTCCGATCCTCCCCAGCGCCTGGGCTGCCTTCCACTGCACGTCCACGTAGGGATCTCCCAGCGCTTCGATGAGGGGCTCCACGGCGCGCGGATCCCGGAGCTCCCCCAGCGATTCTGCCGCACTCCACCGGATATTCAGCCGCTCGCTCTTGAGACATCCGATGAGGAAGGGCACCTCGCTCGGTATGCCGCAGACCTCCTCCTCGCTGGATCCTCGTTCCTCCATCCCCTCTTCAGCCACGATGCGTTCCTCAGGGGGAGGATCCGCCATGACCGCGTATAACTGTTGCGAATTGGTTCTCTCCCGTCACCGCATCCGAATTATCTCTTTTTATCACTGCCGAGCCCCGACCCGATGCTGACCGAAGTGTCGCAGCGATTGCTGTCGGGAGAAATGCGATGAACGAATCTGCGGCGTCGATCCCCTTGCTGCAGGGGGTTGCCGGGCAAGGGGGGGCTGGAGCATTTCGGGCGGGATGGAGATACCGAGGCGCAAAGGTGCTGCACAACGAAGTCGGGAGTGCTGCCGGAAGGAGAACGCAATGTCGGCAGCGTGCGGACGGAAACCGTAATTTTTATACGGCATTCTGGATATGCTCGATGCCGCATCGCGCATGCCCGGCAGGTCCGGCGGCGGCACAGGTGGGCAATGGCGACGAATCGGGCGGGGATGTGCTCGCGAGGGTGCCGAAGGAGGACCGGCCGCGACCCGGAGGAAAGGGTGAGGCCCTCCTCCCGGCAGGGACGGGTCAGTGCCGGATCACGGGATGTCATGACCCAGAACGTCTGGTCATGACGAACTCGGAGACCGCCTCCTCGTTCCCGTCCACCGTGGTCACCTGGCGGGCCCGGACCTCGTCCCGCGATCGCCAGGTGAAAGTGAACTCCTGGCGGACGCGGCTCCTCTCCTCTGTATCCTCGCCCATCAGCATCATGGCCGCTTTGTCCTTCCACTCTCCGCTGAACGCGATCACGGCGTACCGCGAGTTCACGCAGCAGACGTGGATCTTCCGCTCCCTATGATCGTATCCCCAGAGCTCGTACTCCTCATACGGCTCTCTTCCCGCAAAGCCGAGGCGGTACAGCGCCTCCAGGGCGGATCCCCCCAGGAAGCTCGCGGACCTGCATGGCCCCGTCTCCCACCGGCGAGAATCCGTCGGGCATCTGACGGGTCACCCGGAAGCGCCAGTCCCCGATCCACCTCTCCCGCAGCTACGCATACTCCTTCGGTACCCCCATCAGTTATACCCTCCTGGTGTAGTTCGATGGCCTGTCGTCCCGCCAGGCGAGCGGACCGATGCGGGTGCACAATAGTAGGGGGATGCTGCAAAGAGTATCGACGCGGCGAAGTGGGGGGGGTGCGACCAGTGCATCCCGCACTGCCCAAAAGGAGTCCTGCAGCCCCCCTGAACCGGTATGCAATGCACCATTCCGCCCCTGCCATCGATCCTGGCGGATGTCACGATCGGGGACTGTACGCCCGCTCTCGATTCTGCAATTCCGTTGAACCATAATCCATTTGTATGCGATCTCTTCCGCTTGCGCAGGGGGTTAACGGCGTAACCGGAGCGCTCAATATGTATCCGACCCTGTGACCTTCCACACGCTGTGGCATCCATTTAAAAAACCGCACGCGATAGTTCCGTGTGCTGAGCGTTCCAGTAGCAACTCTCCAGCACATGCGTATGCACTTCCCTCATTCGGGGGAATCCCCCTTCGCGGCGAGAATTCCGGATGCCTCCAGGTATCGCGGAGATGAAGATATATGGTTGGAATGGATTGGAAAAATACGCTGCTGAAAAAATGTTCGGAACCTCTGCAGCAGTGCTGATCGGGATCGGAAGTGCGGTGCTTGGCGGGGCGGTGGTCGGGAATCTCGGCGTGGCATTGGCTTTCGGACTGGCTCTTCTTGCGATGGTCTATGCCATCGGCGACGTTTCCGGGTGCCATATCCCGCTGTCACGGTGGGAGTGCTGATGGCGGGCAAGATGCCGGCGTGGGAGGCGATCATCTATATCGTTGTGCATCGGGGCCATCATCGCTGCCGGAGTGATTCTTTCCATCGCGGTGGGAAACCCCTCCTACTCGCTCGCCGTGGACGGGCTCGGTCAGAACGGATACGGTGCGCTGTCGCCGGGAGGCTACTCCCTTGCATCCGGGTTCATGGTCGAGGTGGTGATGACGCTCCTGTTCGTCTTCGTAATCATGGCGGTGACAGGCATCGAGGAACTGAGGAGATTTGCCGCTCTGCCGATTGGTCTGGCGCTGTCGATGGTGCGTATCGTCATGATCGCGGTGACCAACGCTTCTGTCAACCCGGCGCGGAGCCTGGGACCGGCGGTCTTTGTCGGCGGCGAGGCGCTGATGCAGCTCTGGCTCTTCTGGGTCGCACCCCTCATCGGCGCCGTCCTGGCCGCTGTCCTCTGGCGGTACATCCTGGTGACGGGAGTTACCCGCCCGGTCGCTGTGGCGAAGGCTGCAAAAACCGAACTCCAGAGACTCGCTCTGAGATCTTCTCGAACTTTTTTAATGAAAAATGGTGGGGGGGTTTGGATGCTTCATCGAGCAGTCGTAGCCGTCGGCGGCGCCTCCGCAGCCGCTGGAGTAGCACCCGCCCTTTTCATATACCCGAGCTGCCTGCCTTCCGGTGTCAGGAGCATTTCCGGAGTCATATACGCAAATAACTGCGTGAGCCGCGCGATGATACCGGTCCAGCCCGTCTGGTGGCTCGCGCCCAGGCCGGCACCGTTGTCGCCGTGGAAGTACTCGTAGAACAGGATGTAATCCCGCCAGTGCGGGTCCTCCTGGAACTTGGATACAGATCCGAAGACCGGGCGTCGCCCGGTCTCGTCCCTGAGGAAGATGCGTTCGAGCCGGCGCTTGATCTCTTCGCCCACCTCATAGAGGTTCATCCACCGCCCAGAGCCTGTGGGGCATTCGATGGTGAAACTGTCTCCGTAGAATGCATACAGGCTGAGCAGGCTCCGGATGATCAGGAGGTTCATCGGGAACCAGATGGGTCCCCGCCAGTTCGAGTTCCCGCCAAACATATTCGTGTTGGATTCCGCCGGCAGGTAGGTGACATCGAACTCCTGGCCGTCCAGGATGAAGGTGTACGGGTTCTCGGCATGGGCCCGGGAGATAGAGCGGATCCCGAAGTCGCTGAGGAACTCACTCTCGTCCAGCATGCGCGCGAGGATCCGGCGCAGCCTCTCCTCGTTTACCAGGGAGAGAAGGCGGCGATTCTGGAACCCGGCCCGGGCCGGCGACGTGATGTTGGCGGTGAGCAGCGGATGGCTCTGATTGAACCGCTTTGCGCGCTCCAGGAAGGCGGGCATTCCGCGGAGCACATCCGGCTCGAAGACGGTACTGGCGCATAGGGGGAGGAGACCCACCAGGGTCCGCACTTTGAGGCGGGTGGCGCTTCCGTCCGGCAGGTGCAGGAGGTCGTAGAAGAACCCGTCCCACTCGTCCCACATCCCCTCCTGGTTCTCGCCCATGCGGTTCATGGCCGATGCAATCCAGAGGAAGTGCTCGTAGAACTTGATGGCGAGTTCCTCGTAGACCGAATTGTGAACGGCAAGAGTCGATGCGATCTCAAGCATGTTCTGGCAGTAGAGCGCCATCCATGCGGTACCGTCGGACTGTTCCAGGTAGCCTCCCGATGGGATGGTGGCGCTGCGATCGAAGACCCCGATATTGTCCAGCCCTAAAAACCCTCCTTCGAATACGTTCTGGCCGTAACGATCTTTCCTGTTCACCCACCAGGTGAAGTTCATCAGGAGCTTCTGGAAGACGCTCTCGAGGAACCGGACATCTCCCGTGCCGAATAGTTCCTCCTCGACGCGGTAGATGAACAGGGCGGCCCAGGCGTGCACAGGGGGGTTGACATCGCTGAAGTTCCACTCGTAGGCGGGAATCTGGCCGTTCGGGTGGAGGTAACGTTCGTGCAGGATCAGCTCCAGCTGCTGCTTGGCAAAGCCCGGGTCGATCATCGTAAAGGCGGCCAGATGGAAGGCGAGGTCCCAGGCGGCATACCAGGGATACTCCCACTTGTCCGGCATCGAGATGATGTCGGCATTGTACATGTGGAACCACTCGTTGTTGCGGACAGGCCGTTTGCTGCCCATGGCCATATTGGAGCCATGCTGGCGGAGCCAGCGGTCCAGGTCGTAGAAGTAGTACTGTTTGGTCCAGAGCATGCCGGCGAGGGCCTGGCGCATCACGCCGGCCGCATCCGGGCTGACCGATGGAGGGGTCAGGTTGTCGTAGAACGCATCCGCATCCTCCTTCCGGGCGCTCAGGATCTCCTCGAACCGGCTCCCGAAGAGAGATTCACCCTCGGCTGCCGTGGAAGGGGGACGTTCGTTCAGCCGCAGCCGCACCACCCGGTTCTCCCCGCCTGCAAGGGTCAGCGGGATGTAGGCCGCGGCCTTCGTTCCCGTCCGCGCCGGATTCACCGCCGAAATTCGATGGGAAACAACATACTCGTTGATGCCGTCCTTCACGTAAGGGCTGGCGTTCGGAGTGCCGAAGATGCGTTCCGTGTTGGTCTCGTTCTCGGTGAAGAGCAGGTCGGGAGCACCCTCGCAGTGGAGGTAGCGGTCGCCGAGTGCCGGATGGCTGGCCTGGATGACGCTGGTGCCAGGGGGCCCTTCGATCTGTTTCAGGAGCGGTCTTTTCGTGCCCTTCTCGAGCCACCAGGTGTTGCGGAACCACAGCGTCGGCAGCAGGTGCAGGACGGCCTCTTCCGGCCCCCGGTTGTACACGGTGATCTGGATCAGGATATCCTCGGGAGACTCTTTCGCATACTCCACGAAGACATCGAAGTAGCGATCGTTATCGAAGATACCGGTATCGATCAGCTCGTACTCCGGTTCTTCCCGTGAGCGGTTCCTGTTCGTCTCCAGCAGATCGTCGTACGGGAATGCCGCCTGGGGATACTTGTAGAGGTATTTCATGTAGGCATGGGTCGGCGTATTGTCCAGGTAGTAATAGTACTCCTTCACGTCCTCGCCGTGGTTTCCCTCGGCATTCGTAAGGCCGAAGAGCCGCTCTTTGAGGAAAGGATCGGCGCCGTTCCAGAGTGCCAGGGCAAAGCAGAGCTGCTGGGAGTCGTCCGAGAGGCCCGCGATCCCGTCCTCTCCCCAGAGGTAGGCCCGGGATCGGGCATGATCGTGGGGGAAATAAGCCCAGGAGTTTCCATCTTCGCTATAATCCTCCCGCACCGTTCCCCATTGCCGTTCGCTCAGGTACGGACCCCAGCGGCGCCAGGGCGCGTTCTGCTGATAGACCTCGAGGAGCCGCCGTCCTTCCTCCGTTGCAGGCGCGTTATTTGCGGATGACATGCGGGGTGAGTGCCAAAGGGAATGGATATACTTTTCGGGGCATTGGTTCAGGATTGCATTTCACTTTGATATGTGCTACACGCATTTTGTGTCTTTATTGTGTTGTATTGAATTCTCTCTAGATCCCAACGCATCCCAACTCATGATGTATATCGTGAGGCACTCTCTTGTATTCATGAGACTGATTTTCGATATTTTCCTTGATAAAGCAGCATTTGCTTCCGGTTTGAGGAAACAAAAAAAAGACGGACAGGTGGAGGGTAGCCCACCCCGAGAATCCCGATGAGGATACGGGCAGGTCGTCGGGAACCCGGAGTTGAGATGCCTGCAGGAGTCCTGCAGGCGGAAATACGCCTTCTTTACCGCAACCGGAACGCCAGAAAGATCGCTGAAATCCCTCCGATTATCGCGAAGATGGCGACCATGATAATGAGCACGGCGGTCGAGACCAGGGGATTGGCGAGGATCACAAGCCCGAAGATGATACTGAGAACCCCCAGGATGCCCGCCCCCCATCCAGCCCCCCCGAAGGCCTGGAACACCATTACGAACCCGATGATCAGGCCCCAGACGCCGATGAGGATGGTCAGTAACGCTGGAATGAGGATGGCGCTATAGATCGGATAGGCGAGCACGATAATTCCGGCGATGATGCCTAGAACTCCTGTAAGGAGCTTCCAGCCCCATCTCGTTCGATCGATAAAGACGCTGATGAGCGCAAAAATGCCCGTGACAAACCAGTATATGCCGAGGAAGGTCACAAGCAGGAGGAGCGTTGTCCCCGGCCAGAAGAGCAGAACAAAACCAAGGATGAGTGCAACGATCCCCTCGAGAAGCACGAGCCACCAGGGAAACATCTCTATTCTGGCCATGGCCGATGTTGCGGGCCCGGCCCCTGCCAATTCGTCCGTCATGTTGACACCGAGGACGGGGATCATATGCTCATATATAAATAACTTCGCTCAGCGGGCTCCTTTTTAGAGAAAGCCAGCTAATGATCCATCCGATCCGGATCCGGTCGCATATTTCCGTTTACCCGGGGACAGCGATCATCATTCTTCCCCGTATGCCGAAACTCCCGGATGCGCCAGATGCGTTGTTCCTCCCATATATGGAGACTGATGCAAAGTATTTTAATGGAGAACAAACTCCCTGGGATTCCAGGCATATTCAATCCCTGAGCTGTGCGAGCGGGATCATGGCTGACATACTCAATGCAGTCCGGCAAGCGATGAGAGCGATCCTGTATGGGCTTGCCCTCTCCACGGCGATACCCGTGCTGCTCGGGCTTATCCTGGACGTCCCGGCAGGCAGGATACTCACGCTCATCACCTCTACGCTTGTCCTCCAGGCGAACGGGGTCTTTGTCGGGCTGGGGCTCGGCCTGGACCCGTGGTTTGTCCTGGTGGTCATGACTTTCGTGGAGCTCGGGGCGGTCCTCGCCATCTACGAGATCCTGGAGACCTTCGAAGAGTCCGAGCGGGTGAAACGCTTCACGAAGAAGACCGAAGAAGGGATAAAGAAATACCCCTATCTCGCCAAATATGGGGCGGCAACGCTCATTATCCTTCCCGCAATGCCCATTGTCGGGCTTTATTCGAGCGTGGCGGTCGGATGGCTCCTCCGCTGGAATAAGCTGCAGTGCATCTTCTTCATCACGGTGGGCTGGATCCTGGTCGTCGTCTTCCTCATGCTCGTGGCCCTGGGATTTATCCAGGCGATCTTCTGATGGTCCGCCGGGAGGTGCTCCGGCTTCACCGTTCAATATACGAAACAAAGGGCGAATATCCTGGGATTGCCTCAGGAGAGGCAGGTGAGCAGTTACCCTCTCTCTCAAGAGCGAACAAAGCATCCGGAGAACAGAATCCTGTTTCCACCGCCAAACCCTCCTGGTTGCGCAGCCGGCGCAGGGGGACTCCCCGTTCTGTGATCCGCCCTCTGACCTGGATGTCCATGCCAGTGATCTTCCTGTAGATCTTCTGTTTGCTCGTCAGGTGTCGATAATCATAGACGAAATACTCGTAGGTATCCCAGATGGTCACCATTTTTGGGTGACCGGGCCTCCGAGGAGGATAAAGACGGTATCTTCAAGGAACGGAGCGAAGAACAGAACAAAGATGACCGCGATGACTGCATTGAATACCGCAATAGTAAAACTGATCCTTCCCTCCCGCCGGGACAATCTCTTCTCGTGGTCCAGATCGTTCAACCGGAATGTGAAGTGGCGTCGAATTGTATCGGAAATGCGGGCAAGCGCATCCGCGGGGATGGAATCCTTTGCCAGGGAGATGGTCAACTCTACTGGCCTTTTTACGAGGAATTCGTCGACGTAGCCGGCGATCGGCTCCTCCGCTATTTCTGTGAGTTCCCTCCCGGGCAAGGGACGGGGATCCGAGGCATCGAGGAGCTGATGGTTTTAAATTCCAGTTCCAGGTTGGACATTCCATCGGACTCCAGTCTCCTGACAGCGATCTCTCTCATCTATCCCTCCCATTCGATCCTGAAGTATCCCCTCCAGCCCTTCCTCGAAATACGTGGCTGCTGTCACCGTAACTGCTGTAAATGAATAAATAACATCGCCGGGAGAACGGTTACATCGCTATCGAGGGCGTGAGGTATCCGGTCTATCTTCCCCCTGATTCTTACGTGATGGCTATCCGCCTCATAAATAGAAAGCGAGAGCAATTACAGCAATTACGGTGATATAGGCAAGCGGATACCCCCAGATTGCCGCCCGATCGATCCTCTCCGCGATCTCCTTCTCCTTTTCTGTCGCCAGCCAGCGGAGGTAGAGGTTATACCCGACGGTGAGGGCGGTGATCACAAATGTCGTGATCAGAATCGTATCGAGGAAGGTCAGGTATCCCAGACGGGGGAGATCGCCGGCGATGGTGAAGTTGAACGCGATGAAGAGCAGAAGGTTCGCAGCGGCGACATCGGCCCGTTTTCCGTAGTCCTTGAGGAGGAACGTGACGTAGGTCAGGAGAATGATGATAAGGATGGGGACGAGGATGCGGAGGATGTAGAAGGTGAGATGCCGCGCCATCTTGAAGTGGAAGGAGTACCGGGAGTTGATGTTCGTCAGCTGGATGCTCGTCACGTTGGCATCGGAACTGGTGATGTACCACTCCTCCTCCCCGAGCTGCCCGCCGATGGCGGTCTTCTCCGGCCAGGGGGCGAACACATAGAAACCCTCGGGATAGAGAGAGTCGATCCGAATGAAGAAGTCCTGTTCATCGAACGGGTATTGCCGGAAGTTGAAGTCCGGTGCCTGCAGGATCACCCAGAAGCGCTCGAAGTAGGTGGCCGTGCCGTCCGGCTCCACCAGAATGAGCTGGTTCTGGGTCCAGCGCCGCTCCTGCTGGTTGAAGAGGGTGAACTCCGGCCACCGCTCTCCTTCCGCTGCGACGAAACTTTCGATGCTGCGGTAGAGCTTGAAATTGCAGTGGCACGCATCGGGGCTGAAGGCAAGGTTTGGGTCTGTCCACTCCATCCAGATGTTCGCCACAACGCCGAAGTGCTCGGCCTGCTGGTCCACCGTGGTGATCTGGTCCAGCTCCACCCCGACCTTCACCTCGATGGGCTGCTGGAGCAGCGGCAGGGCGGTCTCATTCGCCGAACCCGTCAGGACCTCAGGGGCATTGAGCCCTGCCAGGAGCCGGTAATCGCCAGTCGTATTCGTCCCGTTGACAGATCGGCCGAAGATCTCCAGGCGGTTGTTGCTGCTGGCATCTTCAAAGGTGTACTGCAGGGCAGCGCTTCTCGACCCGCCCTCCGGAATGCCGGCGGAGAGGGGTTTGCCGCCGAAATCCCGCAGGACCATCACGGGGATCAGGTTGCCCGAGGTTGCCTCGATGGAGGCATAGAAGGTGTCGCCGCCCTCCACCGGGTAGAGGGTGTAGAAGGTCGATGTGCGGATCTCCGTCAGTGAGCCGCTCGCCTCTGTGATGGCCAGACGGGGCGGGGTGAGGGTGGTATTCAGGACCGCGATGGGTGCACCGCCTTGTTCCGCTTCCCCGGTGAGCACCTGCGGGGCATCCAGGCCGACCAGGAGCCGGTACTCACCGAAGGTCTCTCTGGTTGGTGTGCTGGCGATGACCAGCCGGTAATCCCCGCTCTCGGGTATGCGGTACTCCAGGGCGGCAGCATAGCCCTCACCGCTGTCGTCATCCCAGGCGAGGAAGAACCGGTCTGCAACCTCCGGAAGGGCGAGGAGCGGATCGCGCCCCTCGGCGATCGATCGGTTCACCTCGGCAACGAAGGCATTCCGGGCCTGGAAGGGAGTGAGGTTCGGATCCGAGAGGGCGATGAAGGGGTCCAGGTTGCCGCCCGTCCCCTCGGCGTAGACATACAAGGTCTGCCCCTCCTGGAGATCGGGCAGGTCGTAGAACAACCCCTGTTCCGGCGCCAGATATCCGGTCAGCACCTGGACTGTTCCAGCCTCCTGGGCCTGCCCGCATGCACACCCGATCAGGAGAACGGATGACACGATAAGGAAGGCGATGGCTCCGCTGGAGTGACTGCCTCGCCGATTGCTCATTCGAACACGCACCCTCCCCTTCATCGTGAACACACCAGCTTTTCTGCAGTCCCGTGCACACCGTACTGCTCGGGATGCGCCTGCATCGCCCACTCGGCACTCTCCTAGATTCTGGAGCCCTTACATCCTCAACGCCCCTGCTATCGCGCCGCCGATGAACGCGAGGATCCCGTGGAAGATGAAGAGAAATACGATCAATAACGTCCCGAAGAAGAACCCCCCGAGGAACCCCAGCACTCCCAGAAATAGCGTGGCCCCGACGAGGACGAGGATCGCGACGATGACACCCCCAAGGATACCCGAGAGCAGACCTGCAACTCCGCCATTCCACGGGCCACCCCGTGCGATGTAGCCGGCGGCAAATCCTCCTACAAACGGCCCTACAACAGGAATGAAAAGGTCGATGATAAGCATCAGGATCCATCCGGCGATAACGGCAACCCAGAAGTTATCATGCGAATATTCGGCCATTAAGGCTCCACCAGCGTCCGAATATGACAAAGGACTATATAAAAACTCCTGATGGCGATCTGGTACAGCTCATCCGTAAAAGAAACGGGATCCCGAGTCAGCTTATGCATATACCGGGGCAGAGACATCCCTTGAGGAATATCGGTGGCGACGCCAGACACGATCCCTCACCGCCCAGGGGCCTGTCCGCAGCACTTCTTGAACTTCAGTCCGCTCCCGCAGGGGCAGGGGTCATTCCGGCCTACCCTGACCGATCCGGATTTACGTGATCTCTCCTCTGCTGCAAGAATCTGCAGCACCTCGTCGGCGAACCTTCCCCGCCGCAGCAGGTCTGCCATGATCCGCATGGGCCGGTCGGCGTGAGTGAAGAACGCCCGGTAGCCTTCGCAGAGGTAATTCAGCCCCGGCTCGCCCTTGGGGGTCTCCAGGAAGCGGTTCTTTGGGCACTCCCCGTTGCAGATGGCCATGAACTCGCACTCCCGGCAGTACAGGGGAAGCGTATCTCTCTTGGCCCTCCCGAACGCTCGCTGCTTCTCCGAGGCCACGAGCTCTGTCAGGGGCGTTTGGAGAATATTCCCCAGGTAGTATCGGGGCTCGACAAAGTGGTCACACGAGTACAGGTCCCCGTTGTGCTCGAGCGCCACCCCGAGACCGCAGGTGGGCCCAAAGATGCAGACCGTCCCCGCCATCCCGAGCCAGCCCGCGAGCGCCCCGTCGAAGTTCAGGACAAACATTCTTCCTACGTCCCGCCGGATCCATTCGTCGAAGATCCCGATCAGGAACCGTCCCCATTGGTCGGGGCGGACGGACCGATCGGTCACTGTATTCCCTTCCTGGTACCCCCTCTCGCTGTTCCGCTCCACGATGGGGATGAACTGGATGTACTGCACCCCGAGTTCATCGCGGAAGAACCGGTACACATCCAACGGGTGGTCGGCGTTCCTGCGGTTGACCGTACAGAGGATATTGAACTCCACTTTATGCTTCTGGAGGAGAAGGGCGGCGTCGAGAACCCGTTCGAACGTTCCATGGCCGCTTTTATCCCTCCGATAGATATCGTGGAGTTCAGCAGGACCGTCCATGCTCAGGCCGATCAGGAAATGGTTGTCATGGAAGAACTGGCACCATGCGTCATCCAGGAGGACGCCGTTTGTCTGGAATGTGTTTTCGATGAGGGTCCCGGGCTTTCTGTACTTTTTCTGCACGTCCACAGAACGCCGGTAGAAATCGAGCCCCATCAGGGTCGGCTCTCCCCCCTGCCAGGCGATCGTCACACGGGGGACGCGGTGCCCCTCGATGGTCTGGCGGATGTACGCCTCCATCACCGCATCCGTCATCCGGAAATTGCTATCCGGATACAGTCTCTCCTTTTTTAAGAAGAAACAGTAGGCACAGTCGAGATTGCACTGTGCCCCCGTCGGTTTTGCCATGACATGGAAGGCGGGAGGCGCTGCACCAGTATGCCTGTTCATGGATCGATCCTTCTCTCTGTTTTGACCGGCGTTATCGGAACCGATAGAACTAATAGGAATGCTCCGGGATGCACCGCTGTGCCATCTCTTATCGTATCCCGCGATTGCCCGCTTTACTGCTCCCACCATTCATAAAGGTTTGGGATATTGTGCTTCTGCCCGTTCCGCATCTTCACCCACGTATGTGCATGATTGCGCCGGCTGCCCGCTCATCGACCCACGCGTACAATTAAATGTTAAGAGGGATTTACGCCGAGTGCATGGACGACGCACAAAAGGAGTTTGGAGAAAGATATGGGAACAAGGAGGAGGAGTTCTCCGATCTCGGCGAGGATCCAGTGCCTGGCTTGATTATAAAGTTGTCCGATACAGATATCAAAGTGCGCTGGAAAGCGGCATGGAGGCTTGGCTATCTTGGAGATCCCCGGGCGGTCGAACCGCTGATTCACTCTCTTGACTTTTCCCGCCCCTATGTCGCAGGAGAAGACGAATTCACGTTGAATATGGTCGCGGCCTGGGCCCTGGGCAGGATCAGGGACCCACGGGCTGTAGAACCCTTGATACAGGCGCTTTCAAACCCGTGTGACGATTTCGTCTGGATCGCGGCCTGGGCCCTGGGAGAGATCGGGGATACGCGAGCGATCGCACCCCTTGAGGCCACCTTACAGAGAGGTGGATTCGAGTGCGTATGGGCCGGTGATTCGCCTCCTTCGGATACGTTCTGGGATCCTGTTGAACATGCAGTTCTGGATTCCATCACCGGCAGTACGTTCCATGAAGGAGCCTCCCCGGTTGTCCGGGCGCTGGAGAAGCTCGGCAGCCCCTTCTAACACGTCTGTACAGCTGGCGCTTTTCTTGAGGTGTCCGCCATGGATCGAATTATATACACGAACGGGTATCCTGCTACGGTGGGATACTATGTCTCTTGGCCCTGTAGAGTATCTGGTGATCGAGTTTCCGGGAAACCAGTTCAAGGGTGAGATCATCCCGGCATTGCGTGAAGTCGTCGACAACGGATCTATACGAATCATCGACCTCGTATTCGTGCGAAAGGATGATCAGGGTCGGGTGAGCGTCATGGAACTGGATGACCTGAGTAAGGATGCAGCCGATGCGTTTGCACCGATTGCGCAGGAGACCAGAACCCTCCTGTCCGATGAGGACATCCAGAAATTAACCGATGTTGTTGACAGAAACAGCTCAGCAGCATTCTTGCTCTTCGAACACCTCTGGGCAAAGAGATTCCAGGATGCCCTCCTCAATGCCCGGGCCAGGGTGCTTGCCGGGGATCGCATCCCGAGGGAGCGGGTGGATGCCGCCCTGGCATGGAGAGAGGAGCAGGAGGCAGCCGCTGGCAGTACTGCGAGCTAAAAAACTAGAGGAGGCATACCATGCGAGGCGGTCGACCTGGCCTTATCGGCACCGTAGCCCGCACAGCGGTGGTAGCCGGAACGGCTACTGCCACGTCGCACGCGGTCAATAAACGGATACAGCAACGAGAGATACAGAAGGAAACGCAAGCGCAGCAGATGGCACCACAGGAGATGCAGGCGCCCCCTGCTCCCGTCCAGACGGTCGTCACCCAAGAGCAGAAGATGGCTCAACTCAAGGAGCTGGCCGAACTGAAGCAGATGGGGGCCCTGACGGAGGAGGAATTCCAGAAGGAGAAGCAGAAGATCCTGTCCCAATAGGATTGCAGCAACATCCCCGTGTGCTGCTCAACTCGTTCGCTTAAAAAAGCGTTTGATGGCGGCAATCCCACCGATGGCGGGCTCCACCACGCCACGAGGGATGCCCGCGGACGCGCCGGTGCACTGCATCCTCCCCTCCATGCATATTGATTGGGGGAATAGGTACACATACACGGATCGATCCTAACTCGATGCCGTTCCGGGAGTACTGGCGCCTTCAAGGTTCGTTCTAGATCCCCCCCATCCGAGTAGGCGCCCGCTCTTTGGCAGAGTGTGATGATTCTGATATCCCCTTGTCGAAGCGCATAGCTGCAATCAGATCTCAACAATGACGGTCCTGGCAACAGAAGATATTTAAACTGCAAATCATTTCTACGCCGCGTTATCAGCTCCAGAAACGATGGAGATTTCTTATGCCTGAAAAATGGAGTGGATCAATCGATATCGACATCCGGAATTCCATGCCCGACTGGGAGCCCTACATCCAGCCGCAGGCTCCGGAAGAGGCCCCCAATGTATTGATGATCGTCTGGGACGACGTGGGCTACGGCGCCATGGACGTCTTCGGCGGGCCGATCGAGACACCCACCATGAAGCGGATTGCCGATATGGGCATACGCTACAGCAATTTCCATACGACAGCGCTCTGTTCGCCCACCCGTTCAAGCCTGCTCACGGGCCGCAACGCCACCAGCAACAACATGGCCTGCATCACGGAGGCGTCCGCCGGTTTTCCCGGACTCAGCGCCCGCATCCCGTTCGAGAACGGGTTCATCTCCGAGGTGCTGAACGAGAGGGGCTGGAACACGTATGCCATCGGCAAGTGGCACTTAACGCCGGGAGAAGAGACCGACATGTCCGCGTGGAAGGGGCGCTGGCCCCTCGGGCGGGGATTCGAGCGATTCTACGGGTTCCTGGGCGGGGAGACCAACCAGTGGTACCCGGATCTGGTCTACGACAACCACCCCATGGATCAGCCCTACCGTCCGGACGAGGGCTATCATTTCTCCAGGGACATCTCCGATAAAGCGATCGAGTTCATCCGCGACTCGAAGGTAATCGCCCCGGAGAAGCCCTGGTTCATGTACTTCTGCCCCGGTTGCGCCCATGCCCCGCACCACGTCTTCAAGGAGTGGGCGGATAAATACAGGGGGCGGTTCGACGCGGGTTACGAGAAGATCCGCGAGGAGATCCTGGAGAACCAGAAGAGGATGGGTCTCCTTCCCGAAAATACCGAGCTCTCGCCCATCAATCCGCACGGCGAGCCGGGAACGAGCGGGCCGGATGGCCAGCCCTGGCCCGCCCTCGACTTCGTGCCTCCCTGGGACTCGCTGAACGAGGACGAAAAGAAGCTCTTCATTCGCATGGCGGAGGTGTACGCCGGGTTTGTCACCTACACAGATGCCCAGATCGGGAGGATCCTCGACTATCTCGAAGAGTCCGGCCAGCTGGACAACACGATCATCGTTGTCGTCTCCGACAACGGGGCCAGCGCCGAGGGCGGTCCGAGCGGCTCGTTCAACGAGAACAAGTTCTTCAACAACGTGCCCGATACGGTCGAGGCGAATCTGCCCTTCATCGACGAGCTCGGCGGTCCCCGGGCGTACAACCACTACTGCAGCGGCTGGGCGTGGGCGTTCGACACGCCTTTCCCGTACTGGAAGCGGTTTGCCGGCTACGAGGGGGGGCTCGCGGATATGTGCCTTATCGCCTGGCCCCGCGGCATCAAAGCCCGGGGGGAGATACGCCACCAGTACATCCACGCCGTGGACATCGTCCCGACACTCTACGAGCTGCTGGGCATCGAACCGCCGAAGGTGCTGAAGGGCTATACCCAGAGCCCGATCGAGGGAGAGAGCTTTACACCCTCCTTCGACGATCCCGATGCGCCGGGGCGGGATACCCAGTTCTACGCGATGCTCGGCCAGAGGGCGATATACCACCAGGGCTGGCTGGCAAACACCGTCCACCCGCCTCTCTCCGGCTGGAGCAACTTCGGGCACGACGTCTGGGAGCTCTACAACCTGAAAGACGACCGGGCCCAGATGCATAACCTGGCGGACCAGAACCGGGACATGCTCGAGCTCCTCAAGGGGCTCTGGTTCTACTATGCAGGGGTCTACAACGGCATGCCGCTCGATGACCGCAGCGCGCTGGAGATCATCTCCACGCCCCGGCCCCAGCCTTCCCGACCCAGGAACCGCTATGTCTACTACCCGGGCACCGCCGAAGTTCCCGAGTCCGTCGCCGTCAACATTCGGGGGCGCTCCTACACCATCGCGGCCGGTGTGACGATCGATTCACGGGATGCGCAGGGCGTGCTGTTCGCCCACGGGGGGGTGGGCGGAGGCCACAGCCTGTATATCGCCGACGGACGACTGCACTACGTTTACAACTGGCTCGGTGACGATGTCCAGAAGATCTCCTCTGGCGATCCCGTGCCTGCCGGGCGGCACGTCTTCACCGCGGAATTCGCCAGGGACGGAGAGGATACGGAGACGAAGAGCGCCCTGGGTACCCTCACGCTCTACGTGGACATGGATAAGGTGGGACAGGGACGGATCAAGACGCAGCCCGGCTTTTTCGGTCTCACCGGCGACGGGCTCTGTGTCGGAAGGGACAGCGGGTCCCCGGTGTCGCCGGACTACTCCGCACCGTTCCACTTCACAGGCGGAACAATAGACAGAGTGATAATAGACGTGAGCGGTGAACACTACGTCGACCACGAGAAGGAAGTGGCGGCCTGGATCGTGCGGGATTGATGTCGCCTCCGGAAGTACGATAACGGGGCAGGGAGGACTTCCCGAGAAAAGAGGAGTGGTCTCCTCTCATTTTCCATGCCGGATACCCTGATGGGAGATGGGCGGTCATCCTATCGATATTTCCTCAAATATTCGAAAATACAGAGTCCCCACCGTACAACTCCATGCCACAACCGATACAATCCCACATCGTCTCGTTGGGGAAATCTATTAATATCCGCTACAGTATCGGGGTGTCCATGCCTATGAAGGAACAATTTGGAGAGAATGATTGGAAGAACCTCGAGAGTCTGCCGTACGCGGTCTCCATGACGGTGATGGCCGCAGCGCCCTCTGTCCTGGGTGCATGGGGCGAGACCAAAGCGATGCTTCAGGAACCGCCCAAACTGGCAGCGGCGAGTGGAAGCGAACTGGTCAGTCTTGTCTCTGCCGACATGCAGCCCCGGGCCAAGGAGCTGATCAAGGAGCAGCAGAATCTCCTGAAGCAGGATCAGATGGGCTATAGAAACAGGACCATCGCGGCATGCAGATCCGCTGCCGCCGCTCTCTCTGCGGTGTCTCCCGACGAGGCCGAGGCCTATAAGAGGTGGTTGCTGGAGATAGGGGAGAAGGTGGCCGGAGCGGCCAAAGAGCACGGTGTTGCTGTCAGCGATCCGGAAAAAGCAGCCCTCGACGAAATCGCCGGTGCCCTCGGTCTCCAGGCATAGAGATCGGGTTTAGAACCTCTCTTTTTTCCAACTCTCCGGGATTATTAATTTCTGGGATGAGCATTTCAAACCATGACAGTACCCCGGGGTGCATGGAATCCTATCCGTCCAGAGGCCCGGTCACCAGCCGTAATAGTAGGTGATTTGCATCATCACGATTGTTAATAGGAAGAAGATGCCTGCAGCCAGCCATTTCCTTCTGCCAGTGTGCTCGGCGTAGAGGAAGACAATGTACCCGATGGCGATAGCGGCGATAAGCCGGGAGAGTACAAGGGGAATTCTTCCGAAGCCGAGGACCAGGTACGGGAGGATGACCGGGAAAACGGCGAGGATGTCACAGGAAGCGATGGCAATCAGGGTATTGCGGTCGTCCCTGCTCAAATGATATCTCACCGGAGACTCCGGAGCTTCATCGATGATGCGGTCCACGATCTTTTCCTTCTCCTCATCCGGAAGATACTCAACAGAGGAGTCCCCCAGCGAGTCGAGAACCCTGTCCCTCAATTCCCGGTTGTTCCGGTCCTTCTTGAGCTTACCGATGATCTTCTCCAGGTCTGCCTTATCCGTCAGGCCGCCGTAAATCACGGTACTGCCATCGATGATCCCCCAAACGATGTTCACCCCAAAGGTGAGTACCAATAGGACCACCGTGAGATACACCCTGCCAAAACCGGGTTGGCTGTTCAAGAGGATCTGATTGTACCCGCCCAATATCCCACTGACAACGGCGACCATGATGAATCCATACAACCACTCGCTGAGCATGTCTCCAAAGGACATGTATCTCCTCTGGAACCCCGTTATCGGATTCAGTGTCATGACAAAATGGCATTTATCAATCTGTAAGATAAATACCAACTGGCCGGTGTGAGTGCAGACAAACACCCATCATGGATGCACAAAACGGTATGAGCGTTGTCATGCAGTCGTTTGCGATCGTCATTGACAAGAACCAGATGTAATGGAGGCTCTACCGAACCTCGGGTCGAAGCTCAAGTTACCGGAGGGCTGGAAGTGCTGGACCAAGGTTCTGGAGCAGGGGGCCAAACCCCTCGATCTTCTGGATTGCAGCCTCGGCCGCTTCCTTGCTGGCGAAGACTCCCGCCACCAACTGCTGCTCCTCCTCGAGCAGTATCTCCGCTTTAGGTTCTTGTGTCTTCGGTTGTGCTTCCCTGGATATCATCTCGGCCCAACAATGCCTGGATCCGGTCTTGTTCGTTGTGGCGCCTTCCAGGCTCTCCGGCATCATGAGCACCGATGCAACCAGAAAGGTGGAAAAGAGGTTGGGGACCCCTTCGGGGCCTTCGGCTCGGGCAGTAACGCAGCGGCGATCCTTTTATCTGACCTATCTTTTCCGCGCATAGGGATGCTTATCCTCAAACCTCCGATCAGCTTGCCATCTGGTCGATCGCTGCCGTAATTGCCAGGATAAGCGCGTCGTCCTGCCCGGGGGCGACCTCCACTCCGTAGGTGTCCCGCACCCGGAACCACTTCTTGGAGACCTCGGCGATCTTCTCCCGACCTTTCTCGATCCGGTACTCGTGGTCCAGGATGTTGCCCTGGATGTCCCAGTCCCCGCCCCCGGGGATATTTACCGTCCAGCGGTCCCGCATGGGTGTGATCAGGGCTTTCTTGATTGTTGCAGCCGTACCGCCGGCCCCCTTCTCGATCTCCATCGTATCCTTGATCCGGAGCATCTTCTCCTGGATCTTGTAGAGATCCTGCCCTTCCTTGCTCTGGATAACCAGGGTGTTCCGTACGCGGAGCGCTTTGCCGTCCACCTTGAACGCCCTGTTACCGGCATTATCCTCGATCCAGAAGTCATCGCCGATAGAGACCAGCTTCTCTCGCATCTTGTACTGGTGCCCGCCTGCACCTTCGCGGCCTCGGGGGCCGCGTTCTGCCATTCGTCGCATGTATGCTTCCTCGGTATGCTTGTGGCCTGGAGGCGGCTAGCCTCTCTCCAGTCGCTTCCAGGCAGGTTCGGAATGCGATGCCGGACCGTCCATCTCCCCTGAACCCATACCATCCTAGGGGCACTGGACCTCTGCCTCGAGCTGGATCCATGCGTTTCGGACAGCGACCAGCTCATCCCGGATGGAGGCTAGCCCTTCCTCTATGGTTGCGTCGTTCGGAATAGACCGGACCGCGTTCTCGAGATTCTGGTACGCCGCGTCCGGTTCCCGGGTGCGTGCCTCCGCGACCTCCATGCCGGAATCCCGCACCTGATTCATGGCCTGGGTGACATCGTCCTGCACCGCTCTCAGTTCCGCCGTCGTGGAGCTCTGGTTGCTGCTCTCCATCCGCGTGAGCGCCGCATCGAGATCGCCGAGATCCTGGCAGAGCTGGGCCTCGGCCTCCTGGGTCGTCGGTTCCAGGACACAGCCGGCACCGATACAGAGGAGGACGAGGAGTACAGATAAACCAACGAGCCAACCTAACGTATTCTTCATCACCTGTTCTCCCTCCTTTGGGGAGATCGCTCACCTCCCCCCGAGATGAGGGGAGGGCTACTGGGCAACGCAGTATTAATATCTTTGCCATATTTTTGGCACACCCGGCTGGATTCGGCCGTTGCCTCCCCGGAATGTTCTTCTGCCAGGAAACCGCCGCCCAGGTGCGGAGGTTGAAGGGTCTGGATGGATTTGACTGAAAAAGAGCCGGATTCCGTCAGGATCCCCCTTTTAAAGGGGGAAAACGGAACGAACTGTTGATCTGTCGGGAATAGCAGCACACGGTCACACTATCGATATGCACGATCAACAGAAGAGTTGCACCGAAGTGCCTCGCCCTCCGCGACTCGTGACGCAGCAGCGTTGGGAGAAGATCCCACCGACGAGTGAAGGGCAGGTCTCAAGGTCCTGACGTCGTTCTTGTCGAATGATGCAACACCCCAGTCATCGGGGAACGTGGACAATATATGCAACAAGTAACATATCGAACACGCGCTACGAAATCCCGGCATCTGCTGGACAATCTTAAAAAACAACGTGCCTGCATCCGTTGCAATTATTTATCCCCAGATGATCCAAACACGCAAATGCCCATCGTCTGTGCTATCAGACGTGTACTCTCCGGGCTATGCGGTGTCAGAGAGTAGACGCTGCAGAGTACAGCGCTATCCTGCGCCGCGAGAATCGTTGCATGATGCCCCGAGGGGAATAGGTGCAGCCTTGCAAGAGATATGCCAGAAGTTCAGGTTTTTATCTGCCGCTGCATCCCCTCTACTGCGCATCGCACGATATTGTTCTATTTAGCTACATCCCAGGTCGGCGAAGTACTGGTCCCTCTCGACCCGCACCACGGCCAGTTCATCCCGAACCGTAGCAAGGGCCTGCTCGAGGGTGGCGTCACCCGGGACGTCCTGTATCGCTCGATCGAGATTCTCCTGCGCTGCAATCAATTCGTCTGCCCGTGCCTCCTGAACATCCGCCGCGCTCGACCTGACCTGCTGCATGTCGTCGCGGACCTGATCAGCCGCTGATCGGAACTCGTCCATCGTCGAAGAGGTGTTCAGGCTCTCCAGCCTCGCGAGGGATGCATTCAGCTCCACAAGGTCCGAGCAGAGTTCGGCCTCTGCATCCGGGACCGTCTCGGTGGCGCAACCTGCGCAGAACAGTGCGAAAATCAGGATGCCGCCCATAAGAAGGCCCATGGTATCTGCATTTTTTAACTTCATCGTCCTACTCCTGCCGCAGGGCAAACCTGGGCTGAAATGCCCTGATCAGCCCTCCCTCTTGATAATGATTTCCCCGGAAAATTCAGTTTTCCTGTCCAGAGTTGCATAACTCTTCCAGGATCAGTCTTCCCTCCATCACTCTTCTTGTCCGATTCTGGAAACATTTAACCTGCATTTGGCGTTGCTCATCGCACACACTGCCACGAGTCCTCTCCGCCCTGTAGGTTGAGGGCCGTTCCAGGTCTCTGTAAAAAAGGATAGGATTGAGAACCCTTCAGCGCGCCTCTGCCGCCGGCGCCCCCCTCTCCGCCGCTTCAACGGCCATCCGGAGTTCCGCTCCAATCGCCATAAGCGCCTCGGGCGTGACCATGCCGGTGGCGATCAGGGATCCTCCCGCATCCCGGAGCGCCTGTTTGAGGTTCTTTGCCCAGAGGTGCTCGATCAGGAAGAGCGCAGCGGCGGTATCGTTCGGTATTTCGTCGGCGATCCTCCGCACATCGTCCTCGGTCATCCCGAAGGTCCGCTGCGCGGCGGCTTCGGCTCCTCTCTCCATGCCGGCCCGTGCACCCTCTCTGCCGCCGGCGCCCAGCCCGATGAGCCCGCCGATGGCGGCCCCAAAGCGCATTCTCTCCTCATCGCTGAGCTGCGAGGCCTCCATGCCCGTGACGTTTCCGTCTTTATCCTTGTACACGAACCGCATATCGATAAGCCGGATGGCTCCGCTCTCCATCACGGATTCGAGTTCGCGGCGAATCTGGCCGTGGAAGTCGGGATTCTCAAATCCAATAAGTATGAGCTGCATCGGTCCGTACATCACTTCTGCCATTTTCCGTATTCCTCCTCATAAATCTCGCCCGCCCGGCAGGGTGTCGTTGGTGGTGTCGGGGCACCCGGCTGCCCGACGGGTTGTCGGGCATTGATGCTCTCTTTCCCCCTGTTCAGAACTCTGCACGCGGAAAACGGGTCGCGCAATATCCTCCATGAACTATAAAAATGTTCCTGTAAAACTCGTTCAGCTGGCAGAATGAGACAATGGCAATGGTATAATCTTTGAGCCCCCTTCAGATATCTCTCTGCGCCTTCTCGGCGATACGAGACAAGGCGAAGAAGAGGAATATGCCAAAGATAATGTGCGGACCAGCCATGAGCGACTCCGTGGAGGATCAGGTTGCACCTTCGGCGGCAGGAGATGGACCCCCGACTTCCCGTGCGGATGGGGGGATGCACGTCGAGGATCCGAACCGGGGCATTGTTTCTGCCGACTCCCTGGTACCGCCGACGGACGCTCCGGAGCTCTGCCAGTCGGCATCTCGGCCAGCTTGCCCAGTTCTCCCGCGAGGATCATCAGCAGCACAAGACCGGCCAGCGCCACCGCGAGGACCATGGTGAGGACGTCCGGGTCCGTGAAATTCAGCGCTGATATTGCTATCGCGGCCGAGAGGTTCCGCTGGGCGGTCCCGACGGCAAGCACCCGTCTCGTGGCGCCGCCGGGACCGCCGAGGAGGTAACCGAATACAAAGGAGCCGAGCAGGAAGATAATAGCCGCCAGGATCGCGGTGGTGCCGATGACATCGCCGAGCTCACCGAAGTACGCCACGAAGAATGCCACGAGCAGCGCGAGCAGGGACAGGTTGGCCGCCTGCGAGGCGATGGGCAGCAGGCCCAGTGCCGCCTCCTCGTAGCGTGCCCGGACGACGAGCGCAACAGCGAGCGGAAACAGCAGCAACAGAACGAGAGACTGGGCGATATCCAGGGGATTGACAGTTACTCCTCTGATCAGCAGAGGCAGGACGATAGGGACGTAGAGTATGGTGACTCCCATCAGGAGGACCATCAGCCCGACAGAGAAGGCCATGTCGCCCTTCGCCGCCCGGGCGAGCCGGGGGAGGAAGGGGGCGCCGGCGGCGGTGCCGACGAGGATCAGGCCGATTGCCAGGCCCTCCGGGAGCGGGAAGATAGCGACGAGCACCACGGCCAGGATCGGGACGAGGATGAAATTGGCCACGAGCGCGAGGACCACCAGGCGCGTGTTCCGCAGAGGGGCGATGATCTGCGACACCGTGAGGGAGAACCCCATCGACAGCATGTTCGAGATCACGAAGATCAGCGCGGCAAGGATGCCGACCGTCTCGAGAAACACCTGAAAGGATGCGATATCGACCATGAGCCCTACACCCCCTCCGCCGCACAGGCGTCGGGTGACATCGGCTCCTGGAGACCGAAGGCCGGGCCCATCGAACATGGTGTATTGTTGTCCGGTGCGATGTCTGATTTATAGCCGTTCTCCTTTCCTACGATCTGCCGTGCATGGCCTGCGAGGGGATCCGCTGGGGCAGGGGCAGATAGAATCATCGTTTTCGGTTCAGGGCTGTATTCCAGATGCCTGTATAAAGATTGCGGCGACTGATACATGCACTCGAGTGCCAGTCCCGGAACCAATACAATAATATATGCCAGGAGGAATAGGAGGGTCCACAGAGACGGGCCGATGTTTCAGCGGGCATTCGGCGATCGGTTATGACACCGGGGTCATGGATATGGTGGAGCTGGAGTTCATCTTGGGAATCGTCCTGGTACTCAATGTCCTGGCCGCCATCAGTATTGTCTTCTTCGAACGGAAGAACCCGACTTCGGCGATGGCCTGGCTCCTGGCGCTCTTCTTTCTCCCCATCCTCGGATTTTTGTTCTACCTCTTCTTCGGACAGAACTACACCCGGCAGCGGTTGTTCACCGTCAAGGAGAAGGATGACGCCCGACTGAAATCGATCTTCGAGGAGCAGCACCGCAAGTTGCTCGAGGGGCAGTTCCGGTTCTCGAACCCGGAAGCGGAACAGTACCGTGACGCAATCTTCGCGCTTCTCCAGAACAACCGTGCATTCGTGACAGAAGACAACAGGATCGAGATCTATACGGATGGAAAAGAGAAGTTTACGGCCCTGTTCGACGCAATCCGCAACGCACGCCACCACATCCACCTGGAGTACTTCATCGTCAACAACGACGAACTCGGGCGGGAGGTCGTGCACGCTCTTGCTGAAAAAGCAAGAGAGGGTCTCGCGGTCCGCCTGCTCTTCGACGCCGTGGGAACGCGTGCAGGCAAAGGATCGAAGCAGGCCTTCCATGAACTGACAGATGCCGGCGGACAGATCGGCGTCTTCTTCCCCTCGATCTACCGCTTCAACTACCGCAACCACCGCAAGATCGCGGTCATGGACGGAAAAGCGGGCTTCATCGGGGGGTTCAACATCGGGGACGAGTACCTGGGAAAAGGCCCTCTCGGCTACTGGCGGGACACCGCCGTGAAGATCACGGGACGGGCCGTGAGCCTGCTGCAGCTCCGCTTCTTCCTCGACTGGCACTTCACGACCAGGGAATATCTGGTCGCCGACCCGGTCTACTTTCCCGGGTTGGAGGGGAATGGCAGAACGGCTGTCCAGATCGTCTCCGGCGGACCGGACACACGCTGGAACCCGATAAAGGAGGGCTATATCAAGCTGATCAACTCTGCCCGGGAGTCCGTCTACGTCCAGACCCCCTACTTCATCCCGGATGAGAGCATCTCGGATGCCCTGCGCATCGCAGCGCTCTCCGGCGTCGATGTCCGCCTGATGATCCCCTGCAAGCCCGATCATCCCTTCGTCTACTGGGCGAGCCTCTCCTTTGCCGCCGACCTGCTCGACAGCGGCGTCAAGGTCTACACCTACGACAACGGCTTCATCCACGCCAAGACCATCGTGGTGGACGGAAAAGCGGGCTCCGTCGGGAGCGCGAACTGGGACGTGCGCAGCTTCCGCCTGAACTTCGAGGCGAACGCCTTCTTCTACGATGCGGCTGTTGCGGCCGAGCTGAAGAGGCGTTTTCTTGACGATCTTGCCGTGAGCAGCGAACTGACCGCTGCACGGTATGCAGAGCGGTCCCGCTGGATCCGGATCAAGGAGTCCGTATCCCGGCTATTCTCGCCGCTCGGATGAGACTGCCCCGCTGTCTTGCGAGAAAGGATACGGTATTCCTGCCCGGCGTATGAGGTAATAACCGCCGCAGAGGGCGATGATGACCAGCGCGATGCCGATGAGCTCGCCAGAGGTTTCCGTACCCAGGAGGATGACCTTTCTTGCGATGGCGATGATGGCGACGAGGATGATGATCTCGACGTGGAACTCCCGTCTCTCCAGGTATACTTTTATCGTCTGCAGCAGTTCCAGGCCGATGAGGATCAGCAGGAAGTAGCCGAACAATTCGAGCACCTCCTGGTTCTCCAGCCGGAAGGCAGAGACCAGAAACAGCCCTATGGCCATCAGCCACCCCAGTTCGAGGAGCGTGAAGACGAGTACCACGATCAGGAATACGATGAGCGAGATGTACATGAAACGCTCGAACCACTCCAAGAAATGGCGCATATAGGGTTTATCCTGCAGATCAGCATAAATAACTGTCGAGAACCCGGCTCTGTCGATATCCCCATCCAAGGGAGAGCATGCTCCGAGACGACTGGCATATTCGCAGGAGAGACCTCTCCCCCTCTCGTGCGATAGCCCGGATCTGGAGAGACCCATCCAGGCCTATCGCACTATTCCCCTTCCCTCTCCGAGGGGAGGGGGCGGCCCGGAACGGGCAGCGGGGAGGGGAGGATCCAGGCCCTCGTATCCGAAGAAATATCCGCAGGATATGTGCACAATACGCCGGAAAGATTTTCTCACATGGAGGACATCCCAAAATTATAAGACCCTGGAAGACCCTGAGCCGCGGGCATGGCATTTCGGGAAATCGACGATGATCTTTGGGAAATTATCCGGAAGCATCTCCCTCCCCAGAAACCGCACATCGGTCGGCCCCGGCGGGATCCCCGCCAACTCATCAATGGGATCCTCTACGTCCTGACCACCGGGTGTGCCTGGAACGATGTCCCCGAGAAATACGGGACCAAATCGACCGTCCACCGGTATCACCTCGAACTCTGTAAGCGGGGAGCCTATCAGGCAATTTTCCTCGACCTGCTGCAGTCCGGCTACGATCTCCAGAAACTCGATCTCGTCCACTGTATCACCGATACCAAGGATATTCGTGCCAAAAAGGGGGAGATATCGGATATGATGGCTATAAAAGGGTAAATGGGAATATGCTCAGCGCCCTGGTCGATCAACAGGGACTCCCTTTGGCCTGTCTGATCGCTCTGGCGAATATCCACGATTCTCAGCTCTATGAACCAACGATGGATGCATTCGAGATTCCCGGGACAGCTGAAAAACCATCGATCATCACCGCCGATACCGCCTACGATTCGCACGAGATCCGACGCTATAACCGGAAACGGAGAATCCGGAGTAATATCCCAATAAATCCGAGAAATAGGACATCTCCAAAGAGAGGAAGACCGGTTCTGTTTAATCGTGACCTTTACAAGAAACGGAGTGCTATCGAACGGTTCTTCAGCTGGATTGAAGCCTTCAAGAAGCTGATTCCCCGGTACGAACGCTATGAACAGTCATTCCTGGGGCTCATACACCTGGCCTGTGCCGTGACGATCTGGAGAGTTTTGGGACGACCTCATGAAAATGAGACCCCCTCATTGCGGGAACTCTTATTCTCCTTGGTCTGTGAACCTTCGGTTCATGGATGGCTACAGAGCGGAGAACTCTGTGTATCCGCGTATTCTGTCCCGGGCTGTACCAACGAAGAATGCGGGATCGGTTCTGCTCCCGGCAGCCCTGGAGGATGGGAAGAACGTGCGGAAGGCGACTGGCATCCATCATGACGTTTCTGGTATCACCGGTGCTCTATGGGAGTCGAGCAGCTACACGGGTATCCACATACGAGCCTCCTGCGGAGACCTCCATGCAGCTAGTTGCCCTGCGAAGAATCGCATCGAAAAAGGAAGGCGATTTCAGGCCGAAGGTGCTGCCTGCCCCGCCTCCGCCGCCGCCTGGGCCTTCTCGCCAAACGCCTCCCGCACTTTGTTCTCCTGCTCCTCTGTCAGCGAGGTCTGGATTACATGGCCCTTGAACTCGCCCATCTGGGCCAGCACCTTGTCGGGAGTGACCTTCTTGATCAGCATGAATACGGCCGAGCTGCCGGGCGGAACCTGCTCGCCCACCTCCTTTAAAAACTTGTCATCGATGCCGTAATCGGCAAGTTTTCCGGCGAGCGCACCCATGACGGCCCCTATGGCCAGCCCGAGGAACGGTGCGAAGAAGATCAGCCCGAAGAGGAGTCCCCAGAAGGCCCCGCTCAGCGCACCGCCGGCGACCAGATCCTGGGCCTGCTTGATGTTCACCTTGCCGTCCTGCTGGTGGACAACGACCACCAGATCCTCCAGTTCGATGAGGTGGTCCTTCTGGAGATTCACCAGTTTATCCCTCACCCTGAAGGCAGTATTCTCATCATCGAATGCGACTACGACCAGTTCGCTCATTGATCTTCCCTGTCCTCGTACCGGTGTCATCCAGGACGACAGGATGAACGCAAACACCGGACGATCTTCGTTCCATGTCGATTCAGTCCTGGAACGCGGTGACATGAAGCAATTCGTATTAAATATCTTTGCCTATCTGCGGAGTGGATCCGCAGCTGCGGGGAAGTAGCCGTTCCGGCTCGAGGGCAGGGGAATATCGGTCGCTCATCGAATGGGTGGACTGCGACTACATCAGCGCAATAGAGAGGAGGCAATTGTCCAAAAGATGGAAAAGCACCCTCGGCCTGGAGCCTAATTTCTTTCGATATCCTGGACGCAGGAGAAATGGTCGGGGTCTATGTTTCATCTATTACCGCCCCGTTTTTCAAAGACATCCTACCGAACTACAGGTCTCTCCGGGCAGTACTCCTTCCCCTCCACGGGCAGAGACTCGGCTTCGATATAGACGCGGTTTATCTCCGGGTATGCGCTGCCCAGGTCGGCTTCGATGCGGCGGATCGCCTCGTGCATCTGCTCTGCCGTGGTGCCTGCAACGAAACACACCCCCATATTCACGAGCAGATCGTGCGATCCCATGTACATCGTGAGGATATCCCCGGCGCGCTCGACCGCCAGGTCCGACTCTACCCTCCGCCGGATGTCCGCGAGCTCGTCGGGGTTCACGCCCTCGCCCAGCAGCAGGCCGTTAAAGGCCTGAAAGGACAGATCCAATCTCTGATGGATTAGAAGCAATGGCAGCCAGAAATTGGCGCCAGAGATCAAAGTGCCGTGTTGGGGCCCATCGGAGCCGGGGACGGGAATCCGTTGGAAGGGATGTCGCGGCACTGCGGGAGGAATCGCTCCAGTCTGCCACGGGGATCGCGAAACCTGTCTCATGTACGGTATCCGTCCTACAGCCAAAATGTGTGCGATGTGAAAGAAGAGCCCCCAGTTCAATGGATCCAGAGGATAATACCGGAGGGTTCTTGAGAACCCCTCCTGCCATGCAAACCGCCCATCAGGCAGGGATGGGCCCGGGCTCCGGGGCTTCCGGCACGGGATTGGCGGGCAGCAGGAATGCGGCAATAAGCCCGACCACCGCAAAGAACACCAGAACGACCAGGGCCAGGGCGTAGCCCAGATTTCCCGTGACCAGGGTGGATACGATGACGGTGCCGGCAATCGCCACCCCGAGCGAGGAGCCCAGGTTCGAGACGCTGCGCGACAGGCCCGAGATCTCCCCCTGATCCTTCTCGGGAAAGAGGGACTGCACGACGTTGACCGAGGATGTCAGCATGATCCCGACGCCTATGCCGACCAGAAAGAGGCCCGGCACGAAGGTAAAGACGTTGGATGTCTCCCGTACCAGCGCCAGCAGGAGGAGCACGCCGACTACCGTTATGATAAAACCCGCCCGGATCAGTACCGCCTGGGGACGCCTCTTCGCCAGCCTGCCTGCAGCCATCGAGGACAACAGAATGCCGATCGTGGCCGGCGTAAGGACCAGACCGGTCTCGATCGCGCTGAAGCCCCGCACCGTCTGCACGTAGACGGACACCACGAAGGAGAGGCCCAGCAGGACCAGCCACTGCATGTTCTGCGTAACCAGACCGAGGTTGGAGGCGCGGTTCTGGAACATCCTGGTGTGCAGCAGAGGCTCCTTGCCTGCCCGTTCCCTCGAGCGGATATGCCAGAAGAATCCGATCAACAGAATTGCTCCGATAGAAACGAACAACCATACCGGCGAGATGCCGCCTTGCGGGATCACGACCGTACTGCCGATGACGAAATCCTGCGTGGCCCGGAAAAAGCCGTACGTCGAGGCCTGCAGGATGCCGACGACCACAAAGAAGAGTCCTGCCGCCGAAAGAATGGTTCCGACGATATCGAATTTGGGCTTGGGGCCCTGCACTCCCGGATCCACGATCCGGCGGCTCTGAAGGATGACTATGGCGACGACCAGAGCCTGCACGACAAACGCTGCACGCCAGCTGAACACGCTGACGATCACCCCCCCGACCAGCGGACCGGCTGCCGCCCCGATCCCGCCCGCCGCACTGATGGCGCCAAACGCACGGGCGCGCGAGGTGAGGTCGGGGGTAAAGACCGTTGCAAGGATATAGACGGGCGGGATCAGCAGCGCGGTCCCGATGCCCTCCAGGAGCGAATAGCCCAGGATTAAAATCCCGAGCCCCGGCGCCGCTGCCGCTATCAGGGCTCCCACTCCGTAGACCATGAGCCCCCGCCGGAACAGGTACGTACGACCCAGGATATCTGTCAGCTTGCTGCCCGGGATCATCAGGGCCGCCATCGTGAGTGTAAAGACGGCGATGGTCGTCTGGACACCGCTTACCGTCGTCCCCAGATCGATGGAGATGTCGTTTATGGCCACGTTCATATTCGAGGCAGCGTAACTGCAGATGAACTGGGCCAGCGCAAGCGGCAGGATCACGTTCTGGGGGCCTGCTATTGATGTCGAAGGGGGCTGATCGGAGGTGCTATCCATTTTATACCGCTCCTTGAATCGAGTAAGCGCAAAGGATATCCTGTATATTAATTTTACTGTCTGCCAGGGGTCGTATCCTTCGTACGGGAAAAACGGACGGCCGGGGGGTGGCGGCAAGAGCGCCAGAGAGGTAACGGGATCCGTTATGCCGTCCCTGGAAGTGTGCGGCACAGGGATTGGTAGCCTCTGCTCGTCACCCGGACAACATGGACGGGTCTCGTATGCTCGGGCGGCCGGAGAATGAGTCAATTCGCACCAATGAAGATGACACCGACGAGTACAATACAGGGTATTTTCCCCGTTCGGCTGTCATAAGGATCCTCCCCATCGAATGGGATTCACGACCCCCCGCGGGATCTGGAGGATTCCTGCAGGAATGAAAGTCGAGGGCAGCAGGCATATTCTCGCGGGACTCCGATAGTTCAGGGGGATTAACCGATTCGTCAACAGCTCGATAGGAGGACGGCATCTCACAGAACCGGGCGGGTTAGAGTCCTCGACGTGGAGTGCTCCATAAAAAAAGAGCCTGATGAAATCTTCACCAGATCCAGCTGCGTTTCTCGTATTAACGTCTCCGGTTGTTCGCTTGATCTCTCTCTATTGGGCTGGGTGCCGGTCATTGGGATTCTGACGGCGAGATCTTTCTTACGCGGTGCGTCAGCTCCCGACACCGTTGTTTTTGCATATAGGCTCTTTATGATGACGCGATGAGAGCCGAAGGAGGCTCTTAATTCTCCTTATCCTGTCCGCCGTCTCGATAGATGGGCTGGTTATAGGTCATATACCCGCCTCGCCGCCCTTTTTACCCCAGATCATGTGGATGGTAGCAGGTTCACCCGGCTCTCCTCCCAGTACGGCCGGTATCCATAGTAGCCGAAGATCATGTTCAGGTAATCCGGCGTGATGTTCTCGGTCCAGTTGATGTCGAATGTCGGGGCACGAGCTAACTTTTCCTTGGGGATATCCAGGATGTAGACGTTGTCTGCCGACCTCTTCTCGAAGGCATCCCAGGGGATCACGTAGTATTTCCCGCCAAGCCCGAGGTACCGCGCTGTAGTCAGGACAGCCGCGACGATCCGGGCTTCGGCCAGATCGAGCAGCAGATCCCGGATGTGCCCGAGGTCGTCGCCGGCGGTATTCCTGACGACGGCATCCTTGACCAGGCTATCCAGAATGAACACCTGTACTCGTGCGGGTGGGGGACTGGGTGCTGCTTCCGCACCTCCTTGCGCCATGTGTTTTTCACCTCTCCCATCGCATCGCACAAAGCCGTCTCGAAGGCTCCATGCTGCGCACTCGCATCTCATGGATTCTTTATATAGCTTTCCATGCCCTGCTGTATGGAGTATCTCATTTTCACGGGGGATTAACGCACCGGCAGCATGTCAGGAAAGATTTTGAAACCCCCGGAATATCGGATGCTTTCGGTACCGAAACGCTTGAAAGACATCCGCGGCAGTGTCGGGTTACATGCGATCCGGGTGGGGATCCGATCATCATCAGGTTGGGCACTTGCTGATGGACCGAGGCATTCGGGAGACGATCCCGTCCCGGCGATAGTCGTCGGCGTGACACGCGGGCGATCCTGGCGGAGGGTGCCGCCACACCCCGTGGTAAGAAAAGGGATCGGCCTCCGTACGGCCGGACACCTGACAGCCGGGACTACGAGCCCTTCACCTTTCCGGCAATCAAGCCCCCGAGATAGCCCAGAAGCCCCCACAGGGGGAAGAGCGCGATGATCACCAGGAGCGTCGAGCCGAGAACGGCAAGGAAGCTCAGGTCCTCCGGCGAGGGTACAAGCCCGAAGGCGGCAATCAAGATCGCCACAACGACTGCATTCAGGACTCCTGCCAGCAGCCCCGCCTTTCCACCGTTTGATGCGCCGCCTCCGGCGATCCATCCCGCCACGAAGCCCCCGATGATCGTGCTGAATAGGGAGATGATGGTGCTCGTGACGGTTGCTACGATGCTGTTGATGACGAACATCACGGCGAATCCTGCCACTACCCCGACCCAGGACATTCTCGGATCCGTCTTTGCCATACGGGGACCCTTTATAAAAGGGCTGCATATTAACGTTGCCCACTGGCTCTGCATCAAAGGCGGCGCCTCTCACCCTGCCGTCCAGGGGGTCTCTCTGCGGCCAGGGCAGCCTCGCGGAGTGCTGCCCCCGCCAAAATGCAGCGTTCGAGCCATCGCCCTCGCCCTTATGACAATCGGGATCTCGTCCCCCGCACCGCGGCGGGAGCGGCCCAACGACGCCTGGTCACGCCTGCGTCCGCAGGCTGCAGGGAGCCGCCAGCAGGCTCCATGTGCCCATAATGCTTTTATAGACAGGCGGCAGGGTTCAGCGGGGTGAAAATGGATGAGACTGGCAATTATCGGCAAGGGCAATGTGGGAACAGCGCTGGGCAGAGGGTTGAGCAGAGCGGGTCACGACATCCGGTTCGGGCACCGTGACCCACGGGAGCCCGTTCGCGAAGCCGCCGAGTGGGGGGAGGCGATCATCCTGGCGGTGCCCTTCTCCGCGGTGAATGACGTTGTCAGGGCCGTCGGGCCGGCCGCAGATGGGAAGCCCCTCATCGACGTCACGAATGCATTAGACGAAAACATGGAGCTGGCAATCGGGTTTACGACATCCGCCGCGGAGGAACTGCAGAAAAGACTCCCCGGAGCCCGGGTGATAAAAGCCTTCAATACGGTGTTCGCACAGAACCAGAGTTCGGGAAGACTGGGCGGCGAGCAGCTCACCGCTTTCATCGCCGGAGACGATGCGGAGGCCAAACGGACCGCCGTGCAACTGGCGCGGGATATCGGGTTCGATCCCGTCGATGTCGGCCCCCTGAAGAGCGCACGATACCTGGAGCCGATGGCAATCATGCTCATCGGACTCGGGTACGGCCTCAACATGGGAACGGGCATCGGCTACCGGCTCGTCCGGAGCTAGGAAGAACCAGCATGGCGGCCATTCCAGAATGGCTTTGAGAGCGCCCCCGTCGTCCCCGCCCTTATCCATTGGTATACCCTGTACCAGGCCCGAAGGGCGGTCATCGAGCGTGCGGCAGTGACAGGCGGTAGGATAGCGTGCAGACCGCCCGCACGCAGGATGGCGCCGTGATCGGAGTTGTAACGTTGGAGGCAGGCCGCGAGAGGCTGTGGACTTCGTCAACAGGGACTGTCAGCCCATTGCCTGTCCTTCTAGATTCGATTCGGATTCAACCTTTTAACGGAGCAGGGGCAGCCGACCGGGAGGCATACGGGATCGGTGCACGCCTGTCCATCCGACCTTCCTGCGTCTACGGGGCCTGAACCATCGCGATCAGGCCTTCCAGCTTCTGCGGGTCCCCGATATCCCTCCGGGTCAGGACCTGTGTTCCCGACACCGCCACCCTCCGGGCTTCGAGGGCCCGTGCCAGGATCGGGAGGGTATCGCCCGGCATCCCGCCGCAGGTTGCAAAGAGCACCGCACGCTTTCCCTCGCAGCTCCTGAGCGCGGCAACCGCCGCATTGATAGGCGGCGTTGCTTTGAAGGCCCAGACGGGTGTGCCGATGACGAGCCGGTCGTAGTCTGAAACATCGATGACCTCGGGCGTGATCGGGTCCCGCTCCTCGTTCCGCGCCCGCTTGCAGCCCTTCGTGTATGCTGAAACCGTCGTATACTTCTCCTTTGGCCGCACCTCGACGAGGTCACCCCCGCACGCCGCCTGGATCTTCTCCGCAACTCTCCGTGTAATGCCGGAGTAGGAATGGTAGATGATGCAGAGATTCATGAACAACTCCCCTGCAGAGTCCGGCCTATGCCGGATCATGGATTCACTATACCTGTGGGTAATCCCATATTTATAAAGGGGAAGCATTCCTGCTCATAACGCTGGAAGAGGTAGCGGGCTGATGGGATTTCCTGCGTCTCCTACGTGTATCATGCCGGCGCTCTGTGGGATGCTGTTCACCCTGCCCGGGCCGTATTGAAGACCATCGTCAGGAGGAGGGCGGACAGCAGAAGCGTGGCGATCCAGAGGATGCCGATGGCTAGGAGGATGGGATACAGGAACGCCAGGAGCCCGTTCGCGATGAGGGCCCGTCGGGTCCAGCGCAGCAATCCGCCGCCCACGAATACGGGTGCGGCAACGAGCGTCGATACGCTCATGAAGGCATACCCGAGGGCATCCATGGCGACCATGAAAGAGCCGGGCTCGAACAGCAGCAGGGAGACCTCCTCGGCCCTGGAGCACGAGCGGCACCACGACCACGAGTTCGACGAAGTAGACCATGCTGACCAGGGCTGCGTAGAGGATCGCGAACGCGACGGCCAGGCAGCCCCAGATCCTGTGTTCCTCGGCGGCGAATCCCAGCACGGCGACCATCAACACCAGGAAGGCGGATGCCAGGAAGAGGGAGGGTGTGAAAAGGAAGACCCAGTCCCAGGGCGGTGCGAACACACCGAAGAGTGCGGCGATCTGGGCGATGCTGTAGTCTGCGGCGAAGCCGAACGTGAGGATGCCCGACCGGAACCCGATCTTTCCTGCGAGCTGTCCAGCCGACCCCATGCAAAATCCTCGCGATGCGGCGGTGATGGTCAGGGATTCATAGGAAGTTACCGCAGGCGGGGGCTCTCCCCGACCAGGTTCCGAATGTTGCAAGCTGTCTTCCCCGTCCCTCCCCCCATGTAGGAAGGATGTGCCAGGATGGAAGCGCCGAATGAATCGGCGGTGTCCCCCGCAAGGCCAAGATCGGCGACTCCCTTGCTGCTGCAAGCACTCCCCCTGGGTCCGGCCCGACCGCAATCACGCACGAACTCTTTTAAAGGGCCTCGAGCGGGATTTGGATTCGTGACCTATACTTTACCAGAGAGTGCGTTGTTCGAGCACGGTCTTCAGTCTCCCGTGTACAGCTGGCTTTCACCCTCTGTTTTCATGGGCATGGTCCATCTTGAACCACCGTAATGACATTATCGAACTACCATCACGAACAGGTCGGCTCTGCTCTCATGCTGCCGGCTTGTCAGATATGTACCCGACTGTCCAGGTCTGGGAGGGGGCTGGGTCTCCAAAACTCTTTATCCAAGTTATCAGTATCGGAGATCATGGCGGAAAAAAGGTTTCGATACGACCTGCTGACCATCATCATCCTATTCCTCATTCTCAGTACGATTTTCATCGTCTACTTCCCGCTCGTCGCCGCGATCGTCCTGGGTCTGACCCTTGCGATCGTGCTGCTACCGCTCCATCGGAGGCTGTGCGAGCGCCTATCCCCCCCCACGATCGGCCGCACTGATAACGGTTGCGATATTCGTTCTGATCGGCTTCGTCCTCGTGTTCATGGTGAACCTCCTCATCAGAGGGAGCGGGGTGTTCTTCTCCATGCTGCTGACCATCAACAGATGGCTGGTTTCCCTGGGGAGCAATCCGGTGATCTCCGGTTACCAGGTATCGAATGCGCTCAACACGGTCATCGGTGTACTGGTAACGCACATATCCGCCATACTCAACAACATCCCGGGAATATTATTCGGTGCGTTCATCCTCTTCCTGTCGTTGTATTTGTTCCTGCTAAAAGGCGAAGACATATACCGACAGATTCTCGACGCCATCCCGGATCAGTTGACCGATTCTGTCAGAAAAATCCAGCGCATGGTCGTCAACACCATGAGGACATCCCAAAACTATAAGTCCCTTGCGAACCCTCAGCCCCGGTCATGGCCTTCCAGGAAATCGACGACGATCTCTGGGAAATTATTCGGAAGCATCTGCCTCCCCAG
>JASEFH010000020.1 GCA_030019205.1 Methanomicrobiales archaeon | reverse complement strand
TCAATCGGTCGGTTCAGGAACTCCTGAACCTTCTCATCGAGATCTTGCGCAATCCGGGAGACAGCTGAGGGCGAGATCCGGTCCACGCCGAGGTGAGAGACGATCTCCTGAATCTTCCGGGTCGATACGCCCTGGAGGTAGGATTCGATGATAGCATTCTCCAGGGCCTTCTCGACTCGGGAGTAGCGCTCGAAGACCTGCGTCTCAAAGGGGAATTCCCGGAATTGCGGTTTCTGGAGGGTGAGTTCTCCGACTCGCGTCTTCAGCGACCGATCTTTGTATCCGTTCCGATGGGCCTTTCTTCCATCGGTCCTCTCGTACCGGGCAGCTCCGGCCTGTTCCTCCGCTTCTGTCTGCATCACCTGATTCAGGAACCCGGTGAGAAGCTGGATCATCCCCTGCTTGTTGTCGATAAGGTAATGTCGTATGACGTCCTCAGGTACCATTGCCCTGTGTCCCTCCTTTGGTCAATTGGTGTTGGATACAGGGCAATTTCAATTTTACAGAATTATCGGGACACTACCAGAATTTTTCAGTGCAATGCAATTAAATTCCTTTTCGAATTTCTAATCTTTGAATTCTTATAAGTATAGGATATCGGAATAGTAGATCACGACGGTTATTGCATAGGCGCCTGATGATCAAGGGCGCTGTTCGAAAGATGCTGGGGCAGGGCCATATCACATCGTGCAGGGATATCGGCACATGCGGGAAGGACGGACAAAGGAATCGAGCGTTTCTATCAATCCATCGCTGCAAATACGAAGGATCTGGATGCCTGTATGGGCAAGGGGGCCTGCCTGATCAAGATGGGCCACCGTGCACCGCCCCTGAACTGCTTCAACAGAGTGCTTGAGCTTGAGGGCATCTGGGAGCTGCCTTCCGGAAGGGGGGTGTGCCCGGTCTACCTAGGCCTGATCGACGAAGCGCTCAAAAGTTTCGATCTCGTACTCGAGATCAACCCCCGCTACGACGCCGCGTGGGACAACAAAGCGGTCTGTCACCAGCCCCCGGGCAACCGCACCAGGGCCGAAGAGTGCATCGCCATCGGGATGCAGCTCCGCGGCGAGCATCGGGAATACCAGCCCCTGCTCGGGAGCTGGTACACCTCGCGCTGATACCTCGCGCTGATCACTTTGGAAAATTAACCCGCGGAACGGCACGCATCTGCCGAAGTCTACCTCACCATCCCTCTGCATCCAGGCTCCGTTCCATGGCGGAGGCGAGATTCTCCGCAAGTTGAAGACCGGTATCCGACTTTGACAGCAGGCAATCCTTTCGGAAGGACCCTCCGGAACGTACGCTCTCCCCGACCATGCATGATGATGCGAGGATCGTTTGCCGAGGGCAACTTCCCAGTGATCTTTGCGAATGGATCGAAATACCCGTGAATCCAGAAGATGCGAGGGAAGGGATTGCCAAACGCCACTTCAATGCTTTTTTTTCATGGCGACGCGCGCAATATCCACCTGCCCAAACCATATTCCCAACACCCGTGCCGCATTTCCCCGGCAGGAAAACCCCTGCTGACGATTATTTTGACATTATCAATATTTTTAGGGATAGACGAAACATAGACAATATGCATGTCTATATTCTCTTCACTCACCCGAGCAAAATATCCTTCAATAGGGAGGTTCTCGATGCATTCACTCGAGGTCTCAAAGAAGCGGGGCATACATACGAAATTGGCGATTTATACGCGATGGGATTCAAATCAGAAATGGATGCAGACCAGTATCACCGGGAAGTCGGCCTTGATCCCGATGCACCGATACCACACGATGTCGCCAGAGAACAGGAAAAGATTAACCGTGCCGACGCCCTGGCGTTTATCTATCCGGTATGGTGGAGTGACTGCCCTGCAAAGCTCAAAGGTTGGTTTGACAGAGTTTTGACATACGGATATGCTTATTATTATGATGAAAATGGACAAAGGCAGACGAAGATTTCCATCAGAAGAGCAATAGTAATCTGTTCGACAGGTCACACAGGAGAACACCTCGAAGGGACGGGTATTGCCGAGAGCATGCGACGTGTCATGATAAATGATAGATTGCTTGGTGTGGGTGTGAAAGAAGCGACGATGGAAATTCTTGGAGGGATGATGCCGCAGGACAGGTCCTCAAGGGAGACAAATCTGAAAAAAGCCTACAATCTTGGCAAAAACCTATAAAAAGAAGGGTATTGACCATCCGATTCGAGAGGACAACCAATGCATGCCCTTTCATGAGTGGCATTCTGTCACGATAATGACCAGTGACTCCTCTTTTTGTCATACCATGACACTCCGACGCGGCATGGCGATCTTGAGATTTGAATACGATTATCAACAGGGGAGATTCATGGCATGAGACAGTTCCTCACCACACCGGCCGCGGGGAAGAGACTTATCGGCAAAGCACTGGCAGTGCATCCTGAAATGCGAAGGACACTTGATTGTGGGACTCTTGGAATCGTGGCAGGTACAACAAACGGTTACGTGGCCGAGGAAATATTTGCGACAATGAAAAGAAGGGAGGGCTTCAGTCGAACCCGGTTCTTCCGTGGCATCGCCCTTCCCCCATCTCATCCCACAACCGACACCGGACGGCCGCCCGATGAGAGCAAATTCCCCGGTGACGTGATAATCACCGACGGCGTTTGGCAGAAGGGCAAAACAATTTCTGCAATGCGACGCCAATCGTTCCTCCTTCGGGATGACCTATATAAATAGCCGCCCGTTTCCGATTCGGATCGAGAGCATTTGCCCCTTTCAGGATAATATCACCTTTTTTTTTTAAGTCGTCAACCACATCAGGCCGTAGTTGGCCGCCGCGTCCGTTTGATGGTGCCTGTCGGGTTGGAAAAGCGCATTTCTGGCGATCTTGATGACCTGGCAGGAAAATTAAATGTGCCAGGAGCGCATGGCCCACGCCTCCTTCCCGTACCCGGTCAGGTATTTACGGAGATCGACGCCATCGTCCTGTTGACTGGTGCAAAGGCAGAGCTGGTTGCCGGTGGCGGCGTTTGCGGAGCTGAAGGCAGCGTCTGGTTAGCTGTAAGTGGCGAACCAGAACAGGAAGAAGCCGCGAACAATCTCATGAGGTCGATATCTCGTGAACCACCATTTTCTCTCTGATGAGCTTAGTTCCTCTCCGTCATAGAAACAAAAGATTCCGCACTATTAACACATGAAAAAGTGCGCACCGACAGAGGGATTATTGAACGCGTTCAAATATGAGGAAAAACGTAGATGGGATACAATTGGCAATATCTGAAACGAATCAAAGAGAGGGAAGTGCTCAAAGATTTTTCAAAGAATGCCGTGAACCGGGCATGCTTCCTGTGTGCTGAAGCCAGGCATGAGTATCGTCACCGAAGGATTCTTGCCGGGTACCTGAAAAAGCCATTCGACGGAACTGAGATGGTCCATCTTTGGGAATAGAGAGGCAAGACACCTGAGAATATGCGAGGGATGGGATTTGAACCCAAGAACTCCTTCGAGACTGGCCCCTCAAGCCAGCGCCTTTGACCTGGCTCGGCAACCCTCGCTCGACTCTAGTACTTCGTGTTGTCATCTCAAATACCTTGCGTTCGGAGAGGCGCCAGCCATACGCCGGCAGATTGCCGCGGGAAGATCCGGTCTTGCGGCGCTCCGGCGCATGCAACCATCCATGTATATCCCTGTGCCATGCTAAGTAATCCGGTATGTGGGCGGATATCATGCGGGAGTTTCAGGACTCCCCCTCCCAGGCACGGGTGGTGCGGTTCCTGCTGGAGAACGGATTCGGGATCAGCGAAAGCGGGAAGATCGCCTGCAACGGCGTGGAGATTCCCGCCACGCACATAGCAAAGGCGATCGGGGCCGACAGACGGGTGGTGGATGCGACGGCGCAGCATATCCTGGATCGGCCGTTTCTGAAGGATATCTTCCTGAACATTCGGGCGACGCCCGATCTCTCGCGCGTCGCCGAACACCTCGGGCTCTCGGTGATCACGGTGCTCCCGCGCAACGCCCAGGAGCGGGGTATCGTGGGAGCGGTGGTGGGCGTGCTCTCCCGCCACAACCTCAACCTCCGCCAGATCTTCGTCACCGATCCCTACTTCAGCGAGGAGCCACGGCTGGTCGTCATCCTGGACGAACCGCTGCCTTCCGGCGTTCTGGAGGAGTTGAAGAGCCTCCCTGCGGTTCGGAAGATCATCCTCTGAACAGCTCCACATCCAGGCAGAGGCGGTAGATCCGCTTCCGATACCGCCTCTTCAGCCATGTGGACTGCTGCAGCAGCCGATAGATGGAAGCCTCCCGATCGCCTTCAACCAGATTATCCGCGTGGGCGACGATCCGCTCCTCGAGGGTCTGCGGCATGCAGTCTTTCGGGGGAATCTCCAGCAGGCTGCATTCGTCGGCGGTAAGTCCGCCGCCGATGTGCCGCTCCACGATCCGTGCGACCGGCTCCGGCAGACCCCGCGAGCGGCAGAGTGAGGCGCCGATCTGCGCGTGCTCGACCGAATGGGTGACGCTGCGTCCGATGTCGTGCAGCATCGCGCCCGCTCTCAATAGGTTCCGGTCGACCAGGGGGCTGCCCTCCCATGCCCGTGCGACGGCCGCGACGGCCCGGCAGTGAGCGAGCACTCCGGCATCGACACCTGTCTCGATGAGGATCCTCTCGGGGTCCCCGATCACTGCCCCAGACATTCTCGTATGGCTGCCGTCCTCTTTTTCAGGGCACGGAGCAGCATCTCGTTCTCGTAGTGAGCGACCTCCTGTCCGCAGCGGGGGCATATGAAGCCGAGATCGGCCACCTCGATAAAGGTGAACCGTCCGCAGTCGGCGCACATGAAGAAGTCGTTCTCCTCCTCGAACCGCTCACGGGCCTCGAGCTTCTCGAGAATCGCCCGCATATCTTCGCGGATGGCGTCATAGATCGCATTCAGGTTCAGTTTCCAGAGGTAGGTGAGCCAGCCGGTCTCGGCGTTCTTGATCCTGCGGTACTCGGCGAGCCTCCTCTCGTAGAGCGTATAGAGCGTGTGCCGTACTGTGTTCAGGTTGATACCGGTCTTGGCGGCCAGATCCTCGTCGCTGTACTCGCCTTCGTCGGGAAACCTTCTCAGCAGATCCAGACCCTCCTCTCCCACCAGGCGGTGCAGGTAGATCCGAATGGCTGGGTCCTCCAGAAGATCCTCTTTCTTCACCATGCCCGTCTCTCCGTGATCTATCCCCCGTATCGTAAATGATACCAAAAGCTACGTATGCATTGTGATGCTGCACTTAAATAGACTGCGCCTGCTGCCGTTCGGCTGGAGCGCTCTCTCGGGATCGAGAGTCCTCCGCACTCCCGTGAGGAAACCCGGGCAGGCGATTTTCTGCGGGGCTGGCGACCCCGTCCAGCTCGACTCGAGAGGGCATGCTGGGAGCGTTCGCGGCAGGGGGCATAGCCCCCTCACCATTGGCGAGATCGCGCCCGAATAGGGGAGGATGGGATTCTCTGCAACGGGTTGCGAACGCGATCCCTCTCTGAGGGCTGATCAGATCTGCGTTCCAACCGTGAGCGGGACGGGATCGGTCGTGAGTCTCCAAGAAAAATCCCGCAGGGAGCGGTGATACGGGAAGAGACGGCATATGTCGTTCACCCGGATGAATCGCGAGCAGGGGTGTGGGAGCGGAATGGCGGAGGGGAGCGCACTCCATCGCCCTCGTGTGCGATAAGGCATGCATCGCATCCGATCGTCGCCGGGAGAATGGCCCCTCACCGGGCAGGCTGTGCCGTTCTTGAATCCAGAGATCCCTCCCTCTCACCCCGCCGCTGTCTCGGTTTCTCGATGGGCTGCGGGATGACTGAGTGGGCGGATTCTTTCAGCCGTTACTGCAGCAGCCTCCGCACCTGATCAGTCGTCCTGTCGAGCATCCCGAACGCCGCTTCGGGGGTCTCTCCCCAGCCATAGAGGGATATGATCGCCTGCCCCTCCTCCACATCCGTTCCCGGCCAGGGGATGTCCGCCACCCGGGGGGAGAGCGGGGCCAGGTCCGCACGGATGGTCCGATCGCGCTCCGAGAACAGGATGCGGCGCACGGCGAACCGCGAGGGCGCCGGCATGCGCTCCGGCAGCCGCCCACGGCAGGCGTCCATATGGAGGCGGAAGAGGTTCAGCCCCGTCGCCATCTCCACGGTGTCCAGCGTTGCCTGGAACCGGGGATTGATCTCGATGGCGAAGGCGTCCTCACCCAGCACGAAGTCCACCCCGATGGATCCGATGCAGCCGCTTGCCCCGGCGATCTCCTCGGCAAGGCGGATCATCCGTGCGGAGAGCGGATGATTCGGGAGCGGCGTGAGGGAGCCGGAGAATCCAAACTGCCGCTCCCCCTCCCCCCGCAGCAGCTGGCGGTTGGCCGCCACAGCCCGCGCACGCGATCCGTCCGCCAGGCAAGAGACGCTGGCCGCCGTTCCAGAGACCATACGCTGGGCGATGTAGGGGTGATCGCCGAAGACCTCCCGCCAGCGCGCCTCCTCTTCGGTGTTGCGCACCATCTGGTTCCGCCATCCCCCCGCCCCCCGGCGGGGCTTCAGCATGGCGGGATACTCCCCCGCCGCGGCAAGAGGCGGTGCGGGGAAACGGTTCTCCTCCAGGAACCGCTGGATCTCCAGTTTGTCGAGGTAACGCTCGACTTGGCGGGGCGGGGTCCCGTAGAGGGGTACCGGGGCGGCGATCTCCTCGGCGCCCGATGTGACGACCAGGATGTCGATAGAGTGCAGACGCGCCATCTCCGCCACCTTCTCCCCGATCTCGTCCAGTTCCTGGAATTTCACGCACTCCTGCGCATACCAGCCGAGATCCTGATCGCAGAAGTGGTCGATCGCGTACACGGCGTAGCCGGCGCGGCGAGCCGACTGCACCACGTGCCGCGTGGCAAAACCCGCGACGAGAACCCGCCCTAGCATATTTCGTGCGTCTTCTTCCCGTGTTCGCTCGGCTCAACGCGGATGCGGGCGCCGGGGAACTCCCGCTCTAGTTCTCGCCCCTCAAAGAGGCGGTCCAGAAACACCGCGAGGCTGGAGATCTCGGAGTGCGGCTGACCCGTCACGGCGACGTTGAAGTCGGCGAGCCCGTATACCTCGCCCGGCACCTTCTCCGCCCCCACCACGACCAGCACCCGTTCGCAGGCGCGGATTCTCGCCACGACCTGCTGGACGGGCATCCCGTACATGGTGAGGTGGACGACAGTGCCGCCACCCCCCTTCCATTCCTGTATGCAGCGCCGCCATTTCACCCCGTCCTGCACGAAAAACTGCCCGCCCCAGCGCTCCACCACGTCTCGCAGGCTCTGGACGAGGCCCGCGTCCTCGGCCGCGATGTAGATCCCCTCTGCCCCGAAGGCCCGGGCTGCCAGCCCAACGTGCGTGGTCACCCGCTGATCCCGGACCGGACGGTGGCCAAGGCGGAGAACCGCGACGGCCGGCACCATCAGGGCATCCTCTTCTGTCTGACTTTGATCACGCCGTTCTCCACGTAGACGGGAAAGTCGTCGTTGTACCGGGCCTGGCAGCGCACGATGGACTCTCCGATCGAGAGCGCCCTCAGCTCCGCGCCCTCCCGCCCGATGAGAAGGCTCGCCTCCAGCCGCTGCAGGGACTCTTCGATGGTGTCCGGGTCCAGGTCAAGGATGCCGACGATCGACTCCCGTGTCGTTGCCCTGCCTCCGCTGATCAGGCAGTAGACCGCCCAGTCACGCTCTTCTTCTCGCACACATAATCTATCACTCTGGAGAGCGATATACTATCCTGCCCATCGCGGAAGGGGCGGTGGCTTGACAGGGAGGTGCTTCCGAATGGACTACTACGAACTCGCGGAACTGGCGGACGGGGTGCTGGAGATCGGCGGCGATTCGGTTGAAGATCTTGCGGAGGCGCTCGACCGCCTCTCCGAGGGCGAGCGGGAGGATCTTCTCCACTCCGATTTTCTCAACGCCTATCAGGTCTTCTACTACCATTTCCGCGAGAACCCCTCGGAACTGGGGCAGGAACGGCTGATCCTGACGCCGGCCTCCCTCATCGCGGGCGGGGTCCTGGTCGAGGAGGTCGACGACTACGAGATCCTTTTCCTGCTGGAGGGATCCGTTCCGATCGTCGCTGTCTCGGACGGCAAAGCGGTTCTGGCCCGGTTCGAGGGCGGGAGCGCCTACCGGGGTGCGTTCCGCTGGATCGAGGAGAGTTGATAGAGCGCTCTGCCGGCCGTGATTCGATCCCGCCCGACAGCGGCGGGGACGAGGGGCGGGAGATCCCCCCACTGTACCACGCAGTCGCCCATCACGATAAGGACCCCGATCACGTCGGTACCGGCGAGCCGCTCCAGGCAGCGCTGGTCCTGCGGCGTGACTTCGTTGCAGATCGCGGTTGCCCAGGCATCGGCGCTCGCCACATTCCGCGAGAGGACCGTAACGGCGTCCGCCATCCCGAAACTGATGGAGGGTCCGACCGTGGCTGACGAGGTGCAGATCCCGAGAATCTGCTCCTGGGGAGGGACGAGAAGCGCGATCCGGTCCGAGAGCGGTGAATCGCCCGCGTGGATGCCGACACGGAGACTCCGGTCGCTCACCAGGGCGATATCGCCCCCGTTGTCGATCACGGCGAATGGAGCGCCGCACGCCTGCATCGCTTCGACCCCCGCCCAGGCGATCGCCCCGGCAACCGCCGCCATCGGACCCACGCCGGGCGAAGCGGAAGCCTCTGCCATCCGCACCACGGTCCGCAGCTCGCAGCGGGGACGGTAGGCCTCGAGAGTGGCAGCAAAGAAGGGGTCGGCCGCGATGCACCGCTCCACCTCCTGGTGCGCCGCGATCAACCCCTCTTTTGCCGCGGCGACATGCTCTTCGCTGTCGGCGAGGATCGTCGTGATCGTCTCTTTGAACTCGAAGTGCTCCCGCAGCATGGTCTCCCGCTGTCCGTCCCCAACAGGTGGGGGCTGCCCGTACGATGGCTTCTTATATTATCAGTATCATCGTCTGCTCGAAAAAGGTAGCTTACCTGTCTGTAACGGTCCAGAGATTCCGATTGGCGGCGGACGCACGGGGTGGCAGGCCCATGGTAGAGGATGCGCTCGGGGAAAGGAGACGGAAGGCGGGAACGGGGGAATTCCGAGAGAGCAGCACGGTGTGCCCCGAGCGGGACGGCGTGCCGAAGTTCAGCCGCCTGCCCCGCCACATCGGAGTGATTCCGGACGGCAACCGCCGCTGGGCCATAGCGCGGGGTCTCCCCAGACACGCCGGGTATGAGAAAGGAATCGCTCCGGGATTCCAGCTCCTCGACCTCTGCATCGCACTCGGCATCGAGGAGCTCTCCGTCTACGGATTCACGCAGGACAACACCAAGCGCCCCCCGATCCAGCGGGAAGCCTATTCGAAGGCCTGCGTTCTCGCCGTTGACAAGCTCAAAGAGAAAGATGCCGCACTGCTGGTCGTGGGGAACACCGCATCCCCGATGTTCCCGAAGGAGCTGCTGCCCTATACCCGGAGGACGGTCTTCGGGCGGGGCACGATCCGGGTCAACCACCTGATCAACTACAGCTGGCAGTGGGACATTAACCAGCTGACCGCCGCCGGCGGCACTCCCCAGCGAGACGTGCTCTCCTCCATCGGATCCGCGGGCGTCTCCCGGATCGACCTGATCATCCGCTGGGGCGGGCGGAGAAGGTTATCGGGATTCCTACCCGTACAGTCGGTATATGCCGATATCTACGTGGTGGATGCACTCTGGCCCGACTTCCGCCCCGAGCACCTCTACCAGGCGCTGCAGTGGTACCAAGAGCAGGATGTGACCCTCGGTGGGTGAACTGTCCCCCCGTCGGGGCATACCTCACAAAGGTGCAGCATCCCGTTCAGCGCAGTCGAACCGTGGGGAAGAGGGGATGCGGTTCTGCGTCCCTGGAAACCTGCTGATCATCTCCTTCGGGACCTGCCGACATCGCGGATTCCCGTCTGCGCCCGCTCCCGATGTCCCGCCGTATCCCCTCCCGTTTCACCCTGCGCTTTCAGATTGTCTTCTGGACCTCCCAGATGTACTGAAGACGCCCGTTCCCTTCCACTTCCCGCCGTGCCGTCACGCCGAAGGGGAACCTCGATTTTCCCCAGGTCTGGTGGTAGAGGTAATTGAGGAAGTTGGTGAGGATCGGCACGTAGGATAGCGGGAGATCGTAGATCTCCCGCAGTTCGCGGGCATCAATCCAGATTCTATCCGCCCCCTTCTGGCCGAAATGCCGTATGATTACATTGACCAGGTTTTTTTGTATCTCAGCAGGCATATTCATGGACGAAAAATAATTACCCGCATATTTATATTTTACTGATTTAACTATTTTTATTATTGTTATAATATATGATAATATGATTATAGGGAATATTCCACCTGCGGTACATGTGCGATATGCATGGTGGGGAGACACATCCGTGGATGTGGCAATCGCCTTTGCCGTGAGGGGTGCCGAACCCCCCCCGCCGCAGGGTGCGGGGTCCTCCGGTACCGCATGTTTTATATGGGCGCCCGCACCTTCCCCTGCCATGGCAGATCCCGGGAATGCGGAAGGCTGGATCGAGAGGGGAGACGCCCTTTACGCCCAGCAGAAGTTCAAGGATGCGGCGGATGCCTATGCCAGGGCGGCGGAGCTCGAACCGGAGAACGCACGGGCCCACTTCAGCCGCGGGAACGCCCTCTTCTCAATGGGGCACTACGAGGATGCGCTGGACGCCTACGATCGGACTCTCTCCCTGGACAGCGGCCACGCCCGGGCCTGGAACAACCGGGGGATCGTGCTTGCAACCCTGGGGCGGTACGACGAGGCCCTTGCCTGCTACGAGAGGAGCATCGCACTGGATGCCTCCAACGTCTTTACGTGGTACAACAAGGGGCTCGCCCTCGCCAACAGCAATCGCTTCGAGGAGGCGATACCGGCGTACGACCGCGCCCTCGAAATCGACGAGAATAACGCGGAGATCTGGATCCTGAAGGGCATGGCATACCGGAAGCTGGGGCGGGGGGTCGAGGCCGATGCGGCCATGGCGCGTGCTGCCGAACTGAACGAGCGTTACCGCTGACCGACGGCTACCAGAGCCAGGCAAGCAGGAAGATCGCTGCCAGTACAAGCCCGTTCTGGAGCAGCGTGGAGACGATCATGATCTGGGTCCCGAGCCGCACCCCGAAGATGGCGATGTAGAACGATCCGAGCCAGCGGAAGGAGTAGATGACGCTGGAGAGGAGGTTGCCGACGAGGAGCGCCAGGACCGCATCCCTGCCGGAGATGTCCCCGGCCGCCAGCAGTGCGGAGGCCACGCTCGCCGCAGCGACGAACGAACCCAGTTTTGCGGCAACGATGCCGATCCCCTCCGCCGGGATGGGGAAGTAGCCCGACACCCCCCCCAGGTACGCGCCGATCGCCTCGAACACGCCCCCCTCGATGAGAAGCGCCACCAGGACGAGCGTCGGGATCATGATAACGAGAATTCTCCGCAGGGTCTGTGCGGAGGCTGCGAGGGCATCGCGGAGGACCGCCCTCGCGGATACCGCCCTCACCACCCCCGCCCCCTCCTCGGTGCCCGTCTCAACGGCGCCGCGGGGCGGAAGGAGCAGGTGCCCGGCGACCAGGATGATAGCGGTCTTTGCAAAGCCGACCGCGGTCAGGATGAGGAAGTAGATCAGCCCGTAGATTCCCATGAGGGGCAGGTAGACCGGCAGCAGGTAGCGCCAGTGCATCACGATGGCGGGGAACGAGTTCATGAGGGCCGAGAGTTTCAGCTCCCGCTCGCCGAGGCGCCCTGTGTGGTGGTAATCGACGAGCATCGCATCCGCCGCCTGTGAGGAGAAGAATGCCGTCATGAAGCTGACGCCGCTCTCCGGCGGGAGATGGGCAAATGCGGTGATCGGACGGGCGGCCCGGGAGATGCGCTCGGTGAACCGCAGGGCCATCAGAATCTCGGCTGCGACCACCCCCAGGATCACCGCCGGCACCGTCTGCAGGAGGAGCGTGGCGGCATGGACTGCCGCGTCGGCGAACAGCGTCATGGGCGGTTACCCGCGTGCGGAGAGGAGGTGCGGCCCCTCTCATACTCTCTGCGAGAGCGCACCGTGCGGACAGGCGAGTATGCACTTACCGCAGAGGACGCAGCGCTCCTCGCGGAGGCGGACGTGCCATTCGGCATCGTAGCTGAAGACGTCCCGCGGGCAGACGCTGATGCAGGCCCCGCAGTCGATGCACTCCTCCTCGTCCCGGAGGATGGAATCCTCGATCACCCGCACCTCTGCGCCCATCGCCTCCATCCTCTCCCGGAGCATGTCCGCCTGTTTGTCCGGCACGTCGATCAGCACCTCGCCGGAGGTGGAGTCGATATTGGCACGGTCGATGCAGATCAGCACCCCCGTCTCCCGGACCAGCCGCGCGATGATCGGTTCGCGGATCTGCCGCTTGGAGAACTTCACCAGGAGCTTCACTACGGTTCCCTCCGGCTGATGAGTTTGCCGAGATCGAGCGCCGTCAGCATCCCGACCACCTGGTCGCCGGCGTCCACCACGGGCAACGCGCTGATGTTGTTCTTCTTCAGTTTCTGGGCCGCCACATCCACCGCCTCGTCGGGGGTCGTCTTGATTACCCGCCGTGTCATGATATCCTTGACCTTGTGCAGCGTGCCGGGACGGAGCACCGCCTTCGATACATCGTATGTGGTGACGATTCCGACGAGCCGCCCCTCACGGTCCTCCACCGGAATGTGGTTGGTCTCGCCCTTGAGGAGCTTCTCGGCGGCGGTGGCGATCGCATCGTCTTCGAGCACGCTCACCACTGTGCGGTCCATGATCTCCCGCACGCGGGGCGAGCGGGACGTCTCCCGCATCGGGCGCGCGACCTTCCGCCCGTCGATGCGGCGGGTGGGGAGGGCAAGTGTAAAATCGCCCCTCTCTATCCAGCGCTTCAGCTCCTCTGCCACCTCGCGGGCCTTACGGAAGCTGGAGAGCGAGGAGGTCTTCACCTCCTCGCCGTTCAGATCGACCCGCCCGCTCTTCAGCTCCGCATATGTCACCGTGCGGAGCGAGGGCCGATCCCGCTGGGGAATGCCGTAGTCGATGATATTCGTCTGGATGTCGGCATCGGTTATTGCCGTGCTCCGCACGATATCGAGGTCCAGGACCGGGATGGGAACGCCCACGCCGATGTAGAGGGTGACGCCGTAGCCGTGCAGGACCGCCGCCCGCATGAAATCCTGGCGCATCTGCTTCATGTCGCCGCTCACCATCAGTGTTCCGAAGCGGCTGCCGGGGGAGTGCTGCGTCCCCTCCCCGACGATCATCCCCTCGGCTCCGCCCAGGAAGATGGGAACCCCGCGTCCGATGGTGCGGAGCGCGGGATCGTTGGAGATCGGGGAGAGCACGCCGGCCCCGGAGTAGGTGATGTTGCCGCAGTGGGGGAGGAGCATCCCCATGTAGGTGAAGAGCGTGCGGTCTGTGGAGTTGGTCGCGGCGTTGTAGCGCTGATAGGCGTTTCTGGGGTTGCACATGATCGCCTGGTTGAGATCCTCGATCTGGAGCTCGGTCGTCAGCGTTCGGCGGGGATAGCAGTCCGTGCCCCGGGAGACGGCCCGGAGTTCCACCACGTTGCCGGCGACGAACTCCTCCAGCACGTGGGCTCCACCGTAGGAGTCTTCGCGAGTGGTCGAGGGCTGTGTGGCCCCGAGGAACGCGTCGACCGCCGCAATCCCTCCGTAGGCCTCCACGTCATTCAGCCACAGCCGCTCCATCCGGATGGGCGGATCAGCATGGCCGAAGTTCAAAAATGCACCAGACGAGCACATCGCCCCGAAGGTCCCCGTCGTTACCACGTCCACCTCGCGGAGAGCCTCCTCCTCACCAAGCTCACGCACCAGGAGGGGCATCTCTTCCGCCGTCACGACGCGGGCGCTCCCATCCCGGATTCGCTGATTGATGAGCTCGATGGATTTGTCCATATCGTATTGTAGTGAACGGTATTACTTATAGATGTGTTTATCCCGCCAGGTAATACAATCTATTTAACCTCCCGGGGCGTATATATTCTATGAATATTCGGGCAGCCATCCGGGATCTGGAGCGCATCGCTCCTCCGGACCTGGCGGATCCGATGGATGAGGGAAGGATCGGCCTTATCATCGAGGGGCGCGAGGAGATCGAGCGGATCGGCTGTGCGCTGGATGCCACGCCCGCCGTAGCGGAGTCTGCAGTCCTTTCGTCTATCGATCTCCTGGTTGTCCACCACACCCCTCTCTTCACGCCCACGACCTCGGTCCGGGGCTTCCTGGCACGGGCGGTGCGTCCCCTGCTCACGGGCGGAATCAACCTCTATGTGATGCACACTAACTTCGACCGAGCCCGGGGCGGGATCAACGACACTCTCGCGGGTCTGCTCGGCCTCCGCAATGTGGAGCCCCTCTCGATGGGCTGTATCGGCGATGCGACCCTGCCGCTCGCCGAGATGGTGCGAAGGCTGGAGGGCGGGGTGCGTATCTGGGGAAAAGTTGACAGGATCCGCAAGCTTGCTGTGGCGGGCGGCAGCGGATTCGATCCTGTCCTCCTCGAGGAGGCCGCGGAGCGTGGCGCGGATGCATTCCTCTCGGCGGAGCTGCGCCACCACGTGGCCATCGCATCCCCCCTCCCCTGCATCGAGTCCACGCACCACGCCCTGGAGGCCCCCGGGATGCGGGCCCTTGCCCGCCGCATGAATTGGGAGTTCATCGATGAGTCGCCAAGTATCCGTTACCAGGAATGACCTGTGGCAGCGCCTCATGGGAGAGAGCGGTCTCACCCCCGAGGTCGAGGACGAGATCGGGATACGGTTCGGCGAGCGCGGCAGGAAGGCGCTCGCCGCTGTTAAAGAGGGGCGGGTGAAGCGCTACCGCGATTTCTTCGTGGTCGTCGGCTATCACGACGAGTACGTGGTGGAGGAGGACTTCTGCAGCTGCCGTGACTTCCTCTTCCGGGGAAGAGAGTGCTCGCACATCCTCGCCGTCGCGATCGCCGAGGCGACCGGCCTGTACGAGACGTTCAGCCTCTGGTACGTCGATGCCCTGGACAGGGAGACGCCGTAGCAAACAATTTTTATCACTCAAACGTTAATATAGGTGGTAAATCAGGGATTTTCCATGCTCGAAGAAGAATACCGGCTCGACTATTTCCGGGACCAGGGCCTCGTGCGGAAGGTCTGCCGATCCTGCGGCGCCGCCTTCTGGACCCGGAACCCGGAGCTTGCGATCTGCGGCGACGCTCCCTGCGAATCCTATCGCTTCATCGGGAATCCGGTCTTTGCACCGCATACGCTGGACGAGATGCGGGAAGCGTTCCTCTCCTTCTTCGAGCGGCATGGTCACGTACGGATCCCGCGCTACCCCGTGGCGGCGCGCTGGCGGGATGACATCTACCTGACGATCGCCTCCATCGCCGATTTCCAGCCCTACGTGACGAGCGGGGAGGTGCCGCCTCCGGCCAACCCGCTCACCATCTCCCAGCCATGCATCCGCCTGAACGATCTGGACTCCGTCGGGCGCTCCGGGCGGCACCTGACACTCTTCGAGATGATGGCCCACCACGCCTTCAATACCGACGAGAAGGAGATCTACTGGAAGAACGAGACGGTCGCGCTCTGCGATGAGTTTCTCGCCTCCATCGGGGCGGACCTTTCGCGGATCACTTACAAGGAACATCCCTGGATCGGTGGCGGGAATGCCGGCCCGAGCGTGGAGGTGCTGATCGGGGGCCTCGAGGTCGCCACGCTCGTCTTCATGTACCTGGGGCGTACGCCGACGGACTATCCACCTCTGGATCTCGGCGGCGAGCGCTACTACCCGATGCGGACGCGGGTGGTGGACACCGGCTACGGGCTGGAGCGGTTCGTCTGGGCATCGAGCGGCGCCCCCACTGTATACGATGCGGTCTTTCCGGAGATCGTCGGGCGGCTCCGCAGGTCGTCCGGGCTCGCCGACCGCCTGACGGACCGGGAGTACGAGCGAATCCTCTCTCTCTATGCCCGGCATGCCGGGCTGATGGACATATCGGGCGAGAAGATCGAGGTGCTCCGCCGGCGGGTGGCGGATGCGGCCGGGCTGGATCTCGAGACTTTCCACGCGCTGATCACACCGATCGAGCGGATCTACGCGATCGCCGATCACACCCGCTGCCTCGCCTACATGCTCGGGGACTGTATCGTCCCCTCGAACGTGCGGGAGGGCTACCTCGCCCGCCTGGTGCTCCGCCGCACCCTGCGGATGATGAACGAGGTGGCGCCCGAGGAGGACCTGGCGGATCTGATCGAGGTGCAGTTGCGGAAGGCGGACCTCGAATCGTTCGACCAGGACCTGGACGTGGTGCGCGAGATCGTGGCAAACGAGGTGGGGCGCTACAGGGAGACGCTCGCACGGGGGCGGCGCATCGTCCAGAAGGTGGCCGCGCAGTACCGGAAGCGGGACGAGGCGGTGCCGACGAAGGAGCTGATGATCCTCTACGACTCCCACGGCATCCCGCCGGAGATGGTCCAGGAGATCGCGGCGGAGGAGGGTGCCGAGGTGAATCTGCCCGCCAACTTCTACTCCCTCATCGCCGAGCTCCATTCCGCCGCCGCGGCGGCGGAGGAGGATCCGATGGCGAGGTACCGGGAGCGAGTGGCCCATCTCCCGCCGACGACGCTGCTCTACTACGAGCAGCCGGTCGACATGGAGTTCGAGGCGGTGGTGCTGGACTACTTCGACGGCTACGTCGTCCTAGACGCCACGCTCTTCTATCCCGAAGGGGGGGGACAGCCCTCCGACACCGGCACCCTGATCACGGCCGACAGCGTGGTGCGGGTGGAGTCCGCGATCAAGCTCGGGAATGTCGTCCTCCACCAGGTGCAGGGGGGCGTCCTGCAGCGGGGCGAACGGGTCAGGGGGATGATCGACGAGGAGCGGCGGCGCTCGCTGATGCGCCACCACACGGCAACCCATCTGCTTCTGCGGGCGGCAAAAGAGGTGCTCGGGAGCCACATACACCAGGCGGGCGCCCAGAAGGGGAGCGAGAGTTCGCGCCTGGATATCCGCCACTTCCGGCATATCACGCCCGAGGAGCTGAAGCGGATAGAGGTCGTTGCCAACCAGCTGGTGATGGCGGATCTGCCTGTCTACATCCGCTGGGAGGAGCGTGTGCGGGCCGAGCAGAAGTTCGGGTTCGACCTCTACCAGGGAGGGGTCCCGCCGGGACAGCTGATCCGGGTGGTGCAGGTGGACGGCGAGGTGCAGGCCTGCGCCGGGACGCACTGCAGGAGCTCCGGCGAGGTCGGCACCATCAAGATCATCCGGGTGGAGCACGTCCAGGACGGCGTGGAGCGGCTGGAGTTCGCCGCCGGAACAGCCGCCATCTACCACATGCAGAGGCAGGACGATCTGCTGGCAAGCGCGAGTGCGGCGCTATCAGTCCAGCCGGAGCACCTGCCGGCGGCGGCCCAGCGGTTCTTCAGCGAGTGGAAGGAGCGCGGCAAGGAGATCGAGCGTCTGCGGGAGCGGCTGGTCGAACTCACCGTGCAGCAGATGCTCGACAGGGCCGAGCACATCGGGGGCACGCCCGTCGTCGTGCGGACGGGCGAAGAACCGTCGTCCATGCGGGACCTGGTGCTGCTGGGGACCCGGATCGCGGAGAGCGGGGGGGTGGCCCTCCTCATCGGCGTGGACGAGCGGGTGAACGTGGTCGCGGCTTCGGGAGATCCCCGGGTGAACGCGGCCGAGATCGTCCGACCCGTCTGCGAGGCGGTCGGAGGCAGGGGAGGAGGCAACCCGCGGCTCGCGCAGGGGAGCGGTGCGGATGCCGGAGGGGTCGGCAGGGCCGGGGAGATGGGGCGGGCCCTGATCGAGGAGCGTCTCCATGGCTGAAAATCTGGTTGTGTTAAAGCCCGGCGACGACCGGGCGCAGAAGATCGCCAAGGCGATCTCGAGCAAGACGGCCAACGATATCCTGACGCTTCTGCGGGAGGGGGGGCATACCTCAAGCCAGATCGCCGAGAAACTCTCCCTCCCGATCACCACCATCCAGTACCACATGGAGAACCTGCTTGATGCGGAGATGCTGGAGGTGGTCGAGAAGCGATGGAGCCGCAAGGGGCGGGAGGTGAAGGTGTACGGGCTGCGCGACCAGCTTGTGATCGTGGCGCCGCAGGCAACGGATATCCGCTCCCTGCTCCTGAAGTACGCGTCGCTCTTCTGCTGCCTGGTGGCGGCGAGCATCGTCGCGTTTGCCGTTGCCTCCCTCATTCCCGGGGCGGATCTCGCGCCGCAGAACTTCGTGGAGAAGACGGCTGCGCCTTCAGAGGACCGGCTCCTGGGCGTGGCGGCCGCTTCCGAACCCGACGCCGCATCCCCGACTAATCCCTATCTATCCCTGATCCTGTCGTTCTTCGTCGGCGGCGTGGCGGTCCTGATCGCGCTCATCCTCTACGAGCTTCTGGTCCGCAGACGGGCGATCCGGTGGGCTGGATCGGTCTGAAATCAGGCTTCTTCATTTTTGAGAGTCCCCTATCGCAGGCGGGGATACGGTCATGCCACTGAAGCGGTTGCCATCCTCCCCTCAATCGTACGTTTGTATTGCGGCGCGGCAGGGTGCCTAGAGCGCACCCTCTCCCCTCGGGCTCCACCCAGGATTGCGATAGGGCCAGATCCTGTATGCGGTGTCTATAGGACGAGGTGTTGCCGTGTACAATGTCGATCTGAGTGCTTACCTCCCTTGGCGGCTATCGTTCTAGCGGGTTGGGGGTTCGGTGACGTAGCGCTCCCGGATCTGCCTCCCTTGTAGGGCATCGCACCAGCGGGGGTGGGGGTACAGGGGGGGTGCGCCCCCCTCCCCCTTCAAATCCCCCTCCCCCCAATGGTGCGATAGGCCTGGATTGGAGTAATCACGAAGATGATGCGCACTTCATGCCAATACGCGGATCAGCTGGCTTTCTCGTTATCGATTTTACGATCTGCCCAAGAGGGCTTGTCATACTGCGGGTTAGAATTGAGAAAACCGGATTGAAAAGAGGCGGGCCCAGATCACAGGAGATGGATGAAGTTCTCCAGGATCCGCAGCCCCGCGGATCCGCTCTTCTCCGGGTGGAACTGCACGCCGTAGGTCTGCCCACAGCGGACAGAGGATGCGAAGGGGAGGATGTACTCGGTGGTGGTGAGGGTATGGGCGGGAACGGTCTCCGCGTAGTAGGAGTGGACGAAGTAGACGTACTCGTCCCGAGAGAGCCCCTCGAAGAGAGGGTCGTCCTCCTCTACGTGGATGGTGTTCCAGCCCATGTGCGGCACCTTCATCCCGGCTGCCGACGGAAACCGCCGCACGCGTCCCGGAACCAGGCCCAGCCCGGCGTTGCGCCCGTGCTCCTCGCTCTCGTCCATCAGCATCTGCATTCCCAGGCAGATACCGAGGAGAGGCACGTCCCTTGATACCCGCACAACCGTCGACTTCAGGCATCCCAGCATCTCCATCCCCTCGCGGAACGCACCAACACCGGGGAGGACAATCCCGTCGGCCGCCTCAATGCAGTCCCGATCCGCGGTGACAACGACTCTTGCCCCGGCCCGCTCCAGCCCCCTCCTCACGCTCCGCAGGTTGCCGAGACCGTAGTCGACGATCGCCACCCTAGCCATGGGAACTCCCTCTGCGTTGCCGCCAGAGCCCCTCCCGCGACCACTCCGGCGGCAGGCCGCGGGACGCACGGTACGCCTCCAGCCGCTCCTCCCAGGACGACCAGAGATCGGGATGCAGCTCCCGGATCCGCTCTATCACGGCCATGTCGCTCGCCGGGCACATGAAGCAGCCGATCCGATCGAGCCCCTCCGCGTAGAGGCGGTTGTACGGGGCGTCCTGACTGAAGAGATAGAGCCATACGTGCAGGGCGGTCCAGTGCTGGAGAGGCGCCGCGGCCAGCTGCCGCGGGATCTTCGGGTTTCTCCATATCCTCCGTGAAGCGGCCCTTCTCACGGACTCGTACCTTCTCTGGCCGATGAAGGAGAGACATTCCCCGAAACGCTCCCCGATCAGCTCGTTCACCGGCGTGAGCTTGCAGACCGCGCAGCACCAGCGGGCGTCGATCGCCGGCGGCCCTTCGCGCTCGAAGAACTCCCAGAACTTCCCGCCGTGGCGGGCCACCTCCAGCGGAAGCCCGTACCGGGCCGCCACCTCCTCGACATTGGCGAGGGTCTCGGGAAACTCGAGACCGCTGTCCGCGAAGATCAGCGGGACCTTGCCGATCGCTTTGCAGACCACCAGCAGCACGGCGAGGCTGTCCTTCCCCCCCGAGTAGGAGACGCTGGGAGGCAGGGGGTGCTGTTCTGCCGTCTCCCGCACGAACTCGATCGCCTTCAGTTCGTACCCGGCGAGCACGGCGGCATTGGCCTCGACCGCCCTCTCCCAGCCGGCCGCACCGGGGATACAGGGTGTGGAGGTGTTCTTCCGCGTGCGCACGATGGCGCCGCGTTTCATCTCCCTCGCTTCTGCCGCCGGGAACCGGGCGCGCCCGACGCCGGCCGCCTCACCCGATCGCCCGATCAGGAAGACCTCGTCACCGGCGGCAACGGCGTCGTCGATGGCAACGAGCCCGGGAGCAAGGAGACTGGCACCTTCGCGGATGGAAGCGACGGCGCCGTCGTCCACCGTCACCACCCGCCGCGTGGGCTGCATCAGGGCGAGGGCGGAGACCCTCGGGATCGCCTCCCACCGTCCGATCTTCGGGAGGTAGCGGACGGCGCCGACAACGGCGCCCCCGACGATCACCTCCTCCATCCGATCCGCGTCCGGCACCTTGTTCAGCAGCGCAAGGTGACCCTCCGGAATCAGCGGAGCCCCGAAACAGTCGGCATAGATCCGGTTGATCGTCTCGACATCCGAGGGAAATGCCGGGCGGACGTCCCCCGGGGGGGTCAGGGGCACTTCGCGCGTTGCGCCCCCGCAGGAGCAGCGCCGCGCGAGAACCGGCACATGGCAGGCATCGCACCAGTGCAGGTGATTCTTCCCGAGAAAAGGGCGGTGCATCTCTTGGTAAATATGGGATCGGACAGATGATAACCTTGATCCTGCGGTTCCGGACTCCCGTCTCTGGATCGGATCGAACGCTTTTCCTGAGATCCGCCCGCGGGACAGGTCGGCGCGCCGGATGGCAACCGGACCGCTGTCTCGATACCGCTCTCCCAAACCTGGCAGGAAGCGATGATATGTTTTTAATTAGAAGAATATGTAATAATTAATCATGATAGACCGGACCGGCCGCATTCGAACAATCACGCTTTTGCTTTCAGCCGGTCCATCCTCTACTATCCGATGGATGTGAACTCGAACTATGGAGATACGTGAACCATTCAGGGTGAAGCCATGATTCCGTTTGTCGTGACGGCATTGTTTGCATTCCTGATCTACCTGCTGCTGGCGGCCGGCAGCGGCGATCTCCTCGTCTGGTCCCCGGCGGAACTGGCGATGGGGCTACTGCTGGCGCTGCTGGTCGCAGCGGCTTCCCGGACCTTCTTTGCGGGGAGGGGGGACTACCGGATGGCGAACCCGCTGCGGTGGCTTCTGCTTCTCTTCTACATCGTGCCCTTCTTCCTGGAGATGGCAAAAGCCAATCTGGACGTGGCCTACCGCGTCATCACCGGCCGCATCCGCCCGGGCATCGTGCGGGTGAGATCGGGTCTTGCGACGGATCTGGGTGCGGTCATGCTGGCGGACTCGATCACACTCACCCCGGGGACGCTCTCGGTGGACATCGACGAGACGAACGACCTCTTCATCCACGTCATCAACATCCCGCCGGGCGAGGAAGGGAAGGACATCGTCGAGGCCGGGGACCTCTTCACGTTCACCGACATCCCGGCCTGGATCCGGAGGATCGCCGAATGATCGACCCCTGGTTTTCGGCGGCGATGGTCATCGCCGCGTTCATCGCCCTTGCCACCATCCGCCTCGCCCGGGGGCCGACGGCAGCCGATCGAGCGGTCGCCCTGGACACAGTCAATACCTTCGTCGTCGCGATCCTGATCCTGCTCGGCGTCGCCTTCCAGCAGTTCATCTTCGTCGATGTGGCGATCGTCTACGCACTGCTCTCGTTCGTCTCCACCATCTTCATCGCCAAGTACCTGGGAGGCGAGCTGTAGTGGATCCACGGGACATCCTTCTGATCTCCCTGCTGGCCGTCGGGCTCTTCTTCAACGGGCTCGGTGTGCTCGGGCTCCTGCGGTTCCCGGACGTCTACACCCGCCTGCACGCGACCACCAAGGCGACCACCTTCGGTTCGATCTTCACATCCCTAACCGTGGTCGTCTACGGGCTCTACAACCTCTCTGCCTCGGCAGACGGGCAGTATCTCACCCTCGCCCTCCACACCCTGGTGGCGGTCTTCGCCCTCGCGATCACCAACGCCACGGGGGCGCATGCCATCGCCCGCGCCGCCCACCGCAGCGGGGTGCGCCCGAGCCCCGCGGTCGTGGACCGCCTTGCGGAGGTGAAGCGATGATCGAGACCGTCCTGCACCTTCTGGTGCTTATCGGACTCGCCGTCTCTGCGCTCCTGATCTACTGGTTCCGGGACCTTCTGGCCGCCGCCATCGCGGCGGGTCTCTTCAGCTTCCTGGTGTCGGTCGAGTTCTACATCCTTCAGGCGCCGGACGTTGCGATCGCTCAGGCCTCGATCGGGGCCGGCCTCACCACCGCAATCTTCATCGTCACCATCCGCACCGTCGGTCGGGAGGAGGGGAGTCCATGACCGCCAGAACCGTGGCGGTCGCGCTCACCATGCTGGTCCTGGCGGGCGCGTTCTTCTCAGTCGCGCTCCAGCTGGAGTTCGGGGATCCGCCTGCAGCGGACGTCGACGACTACTACATCGAGCACGGACAGGAGCAGACAGCAACCAACAACATCGTCACGGCGGTCGTCTTCGACTACCGTGGCTTCGATACGCTCGGCGAGGCAACCGTCCTCTTCACGAGCGTGCTCGGCGTCGGGATCCTCTTCCGCAGGTTGCTTGCCGGAGAGGAGCGCGAGAATGCTGAAGAAGGTGAAACGGGAGGCGAACCGCATGCAGATGAGTAAGATCGTCCGTACCGCGGCGAACCTGCTCTACCCTTTCGTCCTGACCTTCGGGTTCTACGTCATCATCCACGGCCACCTGACTCCCGGGGGCGGGTTCCAGGGCGGAGCGGTGATTGCCACCGGTACCGTGCTCGTGATCATCGCCCACGAGTACAGCGCCGTATCGAAACGGATCACAAAGGAGGGGATGAGCATCCGCGAGTCCTTCGGACTCCTCCTCTTCCTGGTATCTGCCCTCGCCGCGCTCGCCGTGGGCGGTGCGTTCTTCGCGAACTGGCTTGCGAACAGCGGTATCCTCCTGTTCGGCAATCCCGTGCCCGCAGGACCGAATCCCGGTGATCTGCTGACAGGCGGCGTCGTGCCCATCATGAACGTTGCCGTCGGGCTGGAGGTGTGGGGAGGACTCTCCCTGATCCTCCTCTACATGCTCTCCAGCGTCTCCAGGGGGGAATCCTGAATGCTTTACAACGTGCCTCTCATCACCGTGGCGCTGCTCGCCCTGATCGGGCTCTTCACGATTCTCACACGGAGGAACCTGGTGAAGATCCTGCTCGGGCTCACCGTGTTCGAGTCCTCGGTCAATCTCTTCCTGATCACCCTCGGCTACAGGGAAGGCGGCATTGCGCCGATCTACACGGGTGCCCCCTCCCCGTTCATGGTCATGCCCACGGTGCAGGCGCTGACGCTCACATCGATCGTGATCGGCGTGGCCACGAGCGCGATGCTCCTCTCTTTTGCGATCGTCATCTACCGTAGGTATGGAACCGTGGATACGGAGAAGATACGGAGGCTGCGCGAATGAACGGGGATCTGATCGTCCAGAACGCACCGGCGCTCCTTATCGCCGTGCCGCTCCTGGCGGCGTTTTCGATGCCCCTCGTCGGGAGAATCAGCCGCTTCGCCCGGAACCTCTGGGCGGTGCTGGCGATGGGGTTCACGGCCTTCTTTGCCGCCGTGCTCGCGTATGCCGTCTACACGACGGGGACCGTGATCTACGTCTTCGGGGCGGCAGCCCCGCATCTGGCCATCCCCCTGGACTCGGGCGGCATCCCGGTGCGGATCGTCTTCACTGTGGACGCGATGGGCGCTCTCATGGAGCTGATCGCCGCGATCGTCGGGCTGTCCGTGATCCTATACTCTCTCGCCGGCGACAGCGGACGCTCCCGCCTGGAGAGCTACTACACGCTCTTCCTGCTGATGATCACCGCGGTCTTTGGCATGGTCTCCACGGGCGACCTCTTCAACTTCTTCGTCTTCCTGGAGATCTCCGCCCTCGCCTCGTCGGCGCTCGTCGCCTACAGAATCGACCACGGGCGGGCGGTCGAGGCGGGGATCAAGTACGCCATCCTCTCCACCCTGGGCGCCCTCCTGGTGCTGGTGGCGGTCGGAATCTTCTACGGCCAGTACAATTTCCTGAACATCGCTGCCATCGCTTCCCGGATGCAGTATACGCTGCTGGACGAGATCGCCCTGGCGCTGCTGGTAGGCGCGCTCGCCATGAAGGCGGGAGCGGTCCCGATGCACTTCTGGACGCCGGACGCCTACTCCATGGCACCCTCCTCTGTCACCGCGATGCTGGTCGTGACCAGCCAGGCCAGCCTCTACGGCCTCTTCCGCGTCATCTTCAGCCTCTACAACATCACCCTGAACGCATCCACCGTCGGCTGGATCATCATCGTCCTCGGCGTGCTCTCCATGGTGGTGGGCGTGACGATGGCGCTGCCGCAGAAGGACGTCAAGCGGCTCATGGCCTACCACGCGATCTCCCAGACCGGCTACATGCTTCTCGGCGTCGGCGTGGGGATCGCTGTCCTCAACGATCCGGCAGCGCTCTCCGCGTTCGGTTTCACGGCGATGTCGGGCGGGATCTTCCACATCTTCAACCACGCGATGTACAAGGGGCTGCTCTTCCTGACCGCGGGGGCGATCATCCACCGCGTCGGCCACCAGGACATGAACCGTATGGGCGGTCTCGGGCACACGATGCCGTTCACCATGGTCTTCTTCATCATCGGCGCGCTCGCCATCGCGGGTATTCCGCCGTTCAACGGGTTTGCCTCGAAACTTCTCATCTACGAGTCGGTCTTCCTCTTCAACCCGCTCCTCTCCATCATCGCGATGGTTGTGTCGGTACTTACCCTGGCCTCGTTTGTCAAGGTGTTCCACTCAATCTTTATGGGGCCGCGGCTCCCAGAGTACACGGAGGCAGAGGAAGTTCCGCTGTCCATGCTCGTCGGTATGGGGATCCTGGCGGCGGTCGTGATCGTCTTCGGGATCTTCCCGGAGGTGGTGGTGAACGTGCTGATCGAGCCGGCCGCCCGCGCCCTGGTGGACCAGGGGGGCTACATCGCCGCTGTGCTGGGAGGTGCGTGAGATGGCTCTGGAGACCGCGCTCGAGACCGGCTACGGGTTCTGGGACCCCCTGGTCTGGATCCTCGCCGTCGCGATCGCCGCTGCCGTCGCCTACCTGATCTGGCGGGCAGGGGAGGAGGGCTACAAGCGGGGAACCGCCCAGACCGAGGCATTCCTCTCCGGGAACGTCCAGCCGGAGAAGGGAGCCATCCACGTCCGGGCGGGAAATCTCTACTGGGGGTTTTTAGAGGCCCTGGCGCAGTACTACCGGCGGACTGTCCCCGTTCATACGGGCGTGCTGAACGACTACGTGCTCTGGTTCCTCGGGATCACGGCACTCATCATAGTGATCATAGGGCTGATGCCATGAAATCTCTGCGATCGTTCAAGAAATCGCTATGGGTCTACCATTTCAACTCGGGCTCCTGCAATGGATGCGAGATCGAGATCGTCGCTGCAATCACGCCCCGCTACGATCCCGAACGGTTCGGGATCCGGCTGGTGGGGTCCCCGCGGCACGCCGACGTGATGCTCGTCACCGGACCCGTGACCCGCAAGATGGAGCCGAGGCTCCGCCGCGTATACGCCCAGATGCCCGATCCGAAAATGGTGGTGGTGGTGGGTGTCTGCGGGTCATCGGGGAGCCCGTTCTACGAGTCCTACAACCTTGTCGGCCCCGTGGATCAGGTGATTCCCGTGGACGTCTACGTGCCGGGCTGCCCGCCGCGGCCGGAAGGGATTCTCTACGGCGTGGTGAAGGCGGTCGAGAAGCTGGAGCAGCTGGAGGGGAAGGCATGAGAGAGAGAGTCCAGGAACCGCAGGAGATCCTTGAGGTTTTCCAGAAGCGGTTCGGCACGGGCATCCGCAGCGCCGAGATCCGGGAGTATCGCTACGGACGGAAGAAGAACGCCAACCGCGAGATCTGGATCCGGGTCGATCGCTCGATCTTCCGCGACCTGATCTCGGCGCTGGTTGCGATCGACTACCCTCACCTCGGGGTGATCTCCGGCGCGGACAACGGCGAGGAGGTGGAGCTCATCTACCACCTCTTCATCTACTACGGGGAGCACCTGCGGGAGACGGCGGTGAACATCGGGGTCTCGCTCCCGAAGTCCGACCTGACGATCCCGACAATCACCGATATCATCCCGGGCGCCCTCACGAGCGAGCGGGAGAAGCAGGAGATGCTCGGGGTGACGGTGGAAGGGATACCCGATGCAAGGCGGCTCTTCCTGCCGGACGATTTTCCCGCCGGTGTGTACCCCTGGAGAAAGGACGCGAGCGGCGTCCCCGATGAGATGGTGAAAAACCTCTCGGAGGTGGGCAGGCCCGCCTACCGGGAGGCGCACAGGCCCGTGGTGGAGCCGGGCGGCGGGGTCTGCGAGACCTGTGCCGGGGAGGGGGAGCATGGCAGCAAGTGACAGGAAGAAAAAATCCTTAATCAACGTCCCCATCGGGCCGGCGCACCCCGCACTCAAGGAACCGGTCCAGTTCACCTTCCAGATGGACGGGGAGCGGATCGAGAAGGTGGACTACGCGCCGGGGCAGGCGCACCGCGGGATCGAGTGGATGGGGATGCGGAGGAACCCCATCCGCACCCTATACCTCTCCGAGCGCATCTGCGGGATCTGCGGCATCTCCCACTCCTTCGCCCTCTGCCAGGCGGTGGAGAAGATCGCGGGGATCGAGGTGCCGGAGCGGGCGCAGTACATCCGCACCATCATCGCCGAGCTGGAACGGATCCACTCCCACCTCCTCTGGGCGGGAGTCGCCGCCCACGAGCTCGGGTTCGACTCGCTCCTCTTCCTCTCCTGGCGGGAGCGGGAGGACGTGATGGATCTGCTGGAGTACATCTCCGGCAACCGCGTGAACTACGGGATGAACCAGTTCGGCGGCGTGCGGCGGGACATCACGCCTGAGCAGTACCCGCGGGTGAGGCAGTCCCTCGAGCACTACCGCAGTATCTTCGACCACCTGGCGACGCTGTTCCTGAAGGACACGACGATCCAGCTCCGCACGCGGGACACCGGCATCCTGACAAAGGAGGACGCGCTCCGGCTCTGCGCCGTGGGCCCGAGCACCCGCGCCTCCGGGGTCAAGAAGGACGTGCGGCAGGACTTCCCCTACGCGGCGTACGCGGATCTGGACGTCCACGCGATCACGCCGGACGAACTGACGGGCGAGGTGCGGGGGGACGTGTACGACCGCATCGTGGTGCGGCTCCTGGAGGTCGCCCAGTCGGTTGAGATCATCGATCAGTGTCTGAAGGACATGCCGGAGGGAGAGATCCTGGCGGAGCGGAAGATTCCGAAGCTTCTGGCAACCCTGCGGAAAGCGAAGGGCGAGGCGATCGGGCGCGTGGAAGCGCCGCGGGGCGAGGACATGCACTACGTGCGGATGGCCGGCAAGGAACCGCTCGATATCTGGAAGGTGAAGGCGTCCACCTACAGCAACATCATGTCCTGGGTGCCGATGCTGGAAGGGGAGCAGATCGCGGATATCCCGATCGTCGTCGCCTCGATCGATCCCTGCCTATCCTGCACGGATCGGGTCGCGATCGTGCAGGACGGCAGGAAAGAGATCCTCACGCGGGACGACCTGCACCGTCTCTCGGTCGAGAAGACGCGGAGGCTGGAACGATGCCGCTCGTGACCGAGATCGTGCTGACCGTGGGGGGCATCCTCGCCGTCACGGTCTTTGCCATCGTCGTCGGGCTCCTCTACCTTGGGATCGACCGAAAGATCACCGCCCACATGCAGGCCCGCATCGGCCCGCCCGTCACCCAGCCCTTCACGGACGTGGCGAAACTGCTCACGAAGGAGAGCATCGTGCCGGGGGACTCCATACCGCTCCTCTTCAACATGGCCCCGCTGATCGCCCTCGCCGGGGGGATCGCGATTCTGTTCTACCTGCCCATCGGGGGCTTTCCTCCGCTGCTCGGGGGGAGCGGGGATCTGGTCCTCGTCATGTACCTGCTCACGGTGCCGGCGCTCGCGATGGTCGCAGGCGGGTTCGCTTCCGGCTCCCCCTACGCGACGGTAGGGGCGCAGAGGGAGATGGTGACGATGATGGCCTACGAGCTGCCCATCGCCATCATCGTCATCGCGATCGCATGGCGGCTCGCCGTTGCGGGTGTTGCGCTCCCGTTTGCGCTCACCACGATCGCCGCCAACCCCCTCTGGGGGGTGCTCGGGCCGCTCGGCATCGTCGGCTTTGCGATCCTCCTGCTGGTGCTCCTGCTTGTGACGCCGGCCGAAGTATCCCGCATCCCCTTCGACACCCCGGAGGCGGAGACGGAGCTGGCGGGCGGGCTTCTCGTCGAGTACTCCGGGCGGAACCTCGCACTCTTCCAGATCGCCCACGGGGTGAGGACGATCGCCATCTCCGCCCTGGTGGTGGCGCTCTTCTTCCCGTATGCGATCGCGCCGGTGCTCGGTATCGGCGGCATCGCCGCCGGGATCGCGGACACCCTCTTCTTCCTCGCGAAGCTCTTTGCCGTGATGTTCGTCTCCATCAGTCTGATCCGGGTGGCGGCAGCCCGTCTGCGGATTACCCAGGTGGTCTCGTTTTACTGGACCTACCTCGGCGGGCTCGGCATCCTGGGTCTCGCCCTCATCGTGCTGGATGCGGGGGTGCTGCTGTGAGATTTCCGATGGTCGCCGAGCTTCTGAGGCAGCTCTTCCGGAAGCCGGCCACGAATCCGTTCCCGGCGAAGTACCTGCCGCCGTCGATGACCCAGTTCCTGCAGAAGGCGTCCCGGGGGGAGGCGGCGATCCACCCGCCGGTGGAAGTCCCGCCGCAGTATCGCGGGAAGCTGGCGAAGGTGGGCGAGGAGTGCACGGGCTGCGGTCTCTGCGTGCGGATCTGTCCGGGCAACGCGATCGAGCTCGTCCCGGAGACCAAGCAGATCCGGATCTACATACCTTCTTGCGTCTTCTGCGGGCAGTGCACCGAGATCTGCCCCAAGGGCGGCCTCGCGATGAGCGAGATCTTCCTCCTCGCCGACACCGACCGCTACTCCGCGAATCTTGTCGTGGAATAGAGCCTATCCCCTCCCGCTGTCGGGCGGGGGTCTTCCTATTCCCTCCGGAATGTGCAGCAGGATACCGGGGCTGTCCACCCCCCGTATTCCCCACCTTCTTCCGCGGAGCGGTGCCGTTGCATCGACTTCCGATCGGGATAGATGCACGGATTCCGCCCATCGCACTGCAGGGGGAAGCAAGGATGCGAGAGGGCGGAGCGACGCTGCTCAACTCCCCTGGCGCAGGGCGGCGGCATGCCACCTCCGCGGGGTATGATAGAGAGGGCGGAGATTCTCGAGACCCTTCAGCCCCCGTGCGATTGGGCCGGTCTCCCGCGGCAAGGAGTCTGACGCACCGGGCTCTGCCAGGACACCGCGTGCCGAGATCGCTGAAGATAGATGGTCAGCACAGGGAAGGGGCATCTGTCGGATTCGCATGGATCTCCCGGCGACGATTGTACAGCGGGGAAGGGGAGGGAGTCGTGGCCTGTACCGGACATCTTCCCCGGATCTCGCAGCAGCGGGACCCCCTCCCTCCTTGCCCCCGCTCTTGGGTGCGAGAGGCCTGGATCAGGGCGGCGGATGTTCCTGCGCATCAGGCTTCGATCGAGCATCGGAGCGCAGAGACAGATCGGGGGAATCAGTATCCCTGCCTCTTTCGCAACGCAGCCGCGAACCGAAGGGATGGCCGCAATTCCCTTCAGCCCCCCGATGGGGTGAAATCAGGCAGAAATCAGCAGGAAAATGGAGAAACCCGACGGCCTGCAGCGGGATCTGCCACAGGACGAAAATCCAAGCAACATGCCGCAGGCTCGGGCTCCCCGAAGAGAGGGCTGATGGTTCTGCCCCCGCCCTTTCGGAAGACGAAATTTATTTATCTCCCAGGGTGAGCCGCCCGGGAGGAATACCGGCAGATTCCTGCGCCCTCCTCCTGCGCCTCCGGAGGGCTTCGCCCCTCGCACTGCAGCGTTCTCCCTCATCTCTCTCGCCCAGCTCCTTCAGGCAGGAGCCTTTCCGGATCCAGGCTTCGGCGTAATCGGGATCTGCCTCGATCGCCCGATCGAAACTGGAGGATGCCTCTCTGTACCTGCCCAGCTTCTCCAGCGCGATCCCTCTGTTGCACCAGGCGGCCGTATATCTTGCATTTACCTCGAGCGCATGCTCGAAGCATCGGACGGCTTCTCCGAACCTCTCCAGGTGCATGAGGCACACACCCCACCGGTTCCAGGCACCCGTGTACCCGGGATCGATGCCGGTAGCTTTCGCGTAGCATGCGATGGCGTCCGAGTAGCTGCCTGTCCGTGCATAGCACGTACCCTTGATGAACCAGGCCAGCGGGAAGCTGTCGCATGCGGTGAGGAGATCGTCGCAGCACGCGATCGCCTCCGGGTATCGCCCCGCGTTCATCAGCCGTTTTCCGCGGTTGAGGAGGCTGCGGCATTCATTGCCTGCCTTCTCCGCCGCACCTCCCGCACTTCCGCCGGGGGCCCCCCGGATTGGCGCGTGAAGGCAGGCGCTCTTCCGCAGCCTTCTTGAGACCGATGCGAAAATGCCATCTATCAGATCGGACATGCACCCCCCTCCGATAGCAACTGCAGACTCACATCAGGTCCTCTCTCGGGATCACAATGGCATTCTGCATGGCAGATGGAATACTATAAAGGGCTGCTTTAGGCCCTGTTAAGGCATAAATGTTTCCCAATACCCGGCACTTCTGCAGAGAGATTCCCGCGGAAGGGGAATCCAAAGGAGAGAGGGAGTCGTGCGCCGTTCATTTCGGGCGGCCAGCCTGTCCGCAGGCGGAGCCAAACCCCCTCTGAGGGCAAGCCCGCCGCTACGGAGCAGGGACGGCCTCGCGGATTGCGGCAGAGCCGCATCGTTCGGATAGAAGGGTTCATGCGGTCTCTAGAGCGGGGATCGCATCCAGATCCCCGCTCGAGATGACATCAACGAGCCTCCGCACCCCCGCCCGGACCTCGGGCGACAGCCCGCCCGCACAGCCGATCGCGGCGGGCTGGATGCCCACAAAGACGATCTCGCCGGCGGCATCCGCCAGGAACTCCATCAGGAGGGAGAGGGGCATGTGGTGCGTGCTGAAAGCGACGCGTTCCACCCGATCCATCCCGATCCTTCGGAACTCCCCCGGCGGGACGCCCATCTCCGCCGCGTCCACCAGCAGCAGCACCTCCGGGTGCAGCCTGCGCACCACCGGGGTACAGTTCTCCGGGACCGTGCCGCAGTTGACGGCCACCCAGCCGGGCGCCTGCAGTATGTCCGCCACGAACGTGCCCGCTCCGTCGTCTCCCCGCAGGGGATTGCCGATACCCATGAGCATCTTCACCATGCCGGATCAGGTATCGCCCGCCCGCCGCATTACGGTTGCTGCGCCCTCTCCGGCATCGCCGCATTCCGGACCCCCGTCGCAATCTGCCGCTGACCGGGAGCCTCTCCATGGGTCGATCCTGAATCCTGTGCGGGCGGCAAACGGGATTGCCCTGCTCTCCCTGATAGCCGTTCCGTGGCTGCAGGATCCCGATCCGGGGCTGTCCCTCATCGCATGCAGGGGGCGACGGCAAACTGGCGACCGGGATGGTCCCGCATGATCCCGAAGGACTCGGGGTAGTTCTCGATGAACCAGACCATGAATGCCGTGATATCGATCTTCTCGGCGAGCAGCCTCCTCCGCTTCTCCGCACACTCCCGCCGGAGATCTTCCCGCTCCAGGAGTCGGAGAGCCGTATCCAGTGCCGCCTCTTCGGAGACGTGGCGGTAGACCAGCCCGTACCGCTCCTCCAGCTCCTGGTGGTTGCCCAGGTTTCCCGCCACCGAGGAGACGTAGATGGCAGGTGTCCCGAGGACCGCCGCCTCGGTCGCAGTCGTCGCCCCTTCCCCGATGTAGAGGTCGGCATGGGCGAGGAGGTCGTGCAGCCGCTCCGGAGGCGATCTCGAGCGGAACCTCCCCAGGCTCTTCGGAAGTGGAGTCTCCGACGTGACGATGACCCGCCCCTGCCGCTCGAGCCTCTCCAGCAGCTTCGTCCTGTCCCGGATCCCCCTCTGCCCGATATCGTGCGTCGCCGTCCAGGAGACGAACCGCACCACGCAGAACGGTTCGCCCCTCTCCAGCCCTTCCATCTCCAGCACGGCCGGATCGGGGCGGAAGTAGCGGGGGTGCAGGTAGGCGAGCTCCTTGTAGCTCTCCACGCGGATGTGCTTATCTCCGTAGTCGCCGCGGAAGCAGGCGGGCGTCACGACGGCATCGCTGAAGGGCACGAAGAGGAGCTGCTGCTCACGGGCCAGTTCCGTATCCGTGAACTGGACGCAGGGTTTTCGGAGCACCCTCGCTACATGGGCGCCTTCGATCATCGCAAACCCATATAAGATGTCGGGATCGAACCTCTTCACCTCCCGATAGAGACGCAGGTCGATCAGCGGCAGATGGAGCAGCTTCTGTAGCGGTGTATTGCCGTAGAAGCCCAGATCCGTGTAGGAGATCCCGAAGCGATCCAGCAGGTGCAGCGAGATGTCCTTGTTGAGCGCTGTCAGGATCAGGTCGTGGCCCCGCGCCTGCATCTGGAGGATGAAGTTTCTCATGAAATGCACCTGGCCGGGCGTGTACACCTGCAGCGCGATCCTCATCCGTTCCCCTCACCGGCAGATCCCTGCGGCGATTCCGATCCGCGCATGCCCCTTACACGATCCATCGCCGCAGCTCCGGCCCCAGGATTCGTGCGGCCACCAGGGGAACCCGGCTCCAGACCTTTGCCAGACGCCCATACTCCGCCTGCGGCATCCCTCCACCTGCGCCCGCCGGGTAGACCCAGTGACGGAGGGGCACGTCCCGGGCACCCCACCGCGTCTTGAAGGCGTGGATCCCGGAGCCCTGCAAGCTCCGCCCGAAATCGAAGGAGCGGTATCCCCTCTCGATCGCCTCCTGGATTGCGTGCCAGTAGATGAAGTTGTTCGGAGCGGACGTGCGGTACTCCCAGCGGCTCACCGCCCATCCCGAGACGAGGGTCTTCCGCATGCCGAGGAGGAAGAGAGCGGCAACGGGCGTGTCGCCCTTCCACGCCTCCGCGATCAGGATCCCGTCCCCGAACTCCTGCAGGAGGGCGGAGAAGAGTGCGGGCGGATGGGGCGGGGTCCCCAGACGCTGCATGGTCTCGAGGTAGATGTCGTAGAACCTGGCCACGCCGGCGGAGTCGGACGAGAACTTTGCGGCATAGTCTGCTCTCTCCCCCTTCCGGATGGCGGTGCGGCATGTCTTGTCCATCGCGCCGAGGATCCGATCCGGGCCGGGCGAGAGATCCAGGATGGAGGTGCAGTAGCCGTTCCGGCTCCCGAAACCCTCCGGCGGGGCGCCGTCTCCGACGTGCCGCAGCTCGATCGACATGCCCCGAGAGGCCATTCTCTTCAGTTCTTCCAGGAAGGCGTCGGATACGGCTGCATTCCGGCAGTATATGCCACCGTAGGGGGCGTATGGGAGCGACACCAGTCTCGGGCCGGAGAAGGGCGATCGAACCTGGAAGAGGGGGAGGATCCCGATCATCTCCCCGCTCCCGTCCTCCGCGTAGAGGTAGAGAGGTTGGTGGCGGTAGACCCCCTCCACGACATTTCTCCAGCCGATCTGCGTGAAGAACGTCGTCTCCTCATGGGAGCGGACGAACCGCTCCCACTCCTCCTCCCGCCCCGGCTCGAGGGGGCGTATCCCTACTCGCATACGGCTTCCCCGCACAGCTCGAACAGGGGCTTCTTCTTCACGCCGTTGGTGCCTCTCAGAATCTGCATGAGGCGCCTCTCCACGAGATCCCCCTTGATCGCCCAGTAGAGCGGCCGGCCCCTGCCGACTCTCGGAAACTTCTCCCGTGATATGTCCAGCGGGTGGAAGTAAAACACGGTATGCCCTCGCTTCAGGCTCTGCCGCAGCCCTTCCAGGATCATCCGGCTCCCGAGAAAGCGGAGTACGGGCCCCCCCGACGCAGGTATCTTCACGCCCCCCACATCCCAGTAGGCAAACGGAAACTCGATGAAATCTCTGTCTCCCCCCCGGTCCAGGGAATGGGGACGGGGTGTGTAGGGGCAGGACGTGACCCCGATCAGGCGGGAGTCGGTCTTGTTGTAGAGGGAGTTGACTGATACCGATGCGTCGTACCGGAACCCCAGTTTCTCGAGGGAATCGACCATCCAGCCGCTCACGAGGGCGTTGGGAGCGCGGTAACCGTATACCTGCTCCCCGATCGCCGTCTCGATGAGATGTTTGGCGTCTTTTGTCCTCGCCTCGAACTCCGCCGCGCTCATCAGGGGCGACTTCGTCTGCGGATCGATCTTGCAGGCATGCGAGAGTCCGTGCACGGCAATCTCGTGCCCCTGTTCGCAGATGCATTCGATCAGGCCCGGATAGTGGCGCACGACGTCGGCCACAACGAAGAAGGTGGCAGTGACGTTGCAGGTATCGAGGATTCCCAGCACCTTCCGGACCGAATCGGTGAGGTAGTCGTATCGTCCGTTCCACTTCTGATAGAACTCCGATGCGTCCCGGAACTGAGAGAAAGGCGAACCGGTCACCGACGGAATGTGGTACCAGTCTTCGATATCGACGGTTACGGCAAGCGAATTTCCGTTGAATCCTGTGCTCATGCGATCGCCTGGTCTGCCATGTCTGGACTCTGATTTTCTGTATTCCTATAAAATTGTTTTCCCGGTGCGGCTGTCTTCCGGTCGGTTTCGGGCTCGGGGTGTGCATTGTCGGGCTTTAAGGATTGCGCTGAGGTTGGAAAGAGAAGGTATCGGAGAAATTTTTAAATTCATGGAATCTCCTTCAATCCGGTATCCGGACAGGCCGGGACGCCGTCCTGGCAGCCGCCCAGCGATCTCCCGACTTCCGGGACGGTACCGGGGGAGCGTTCTCAGTTTCCATCTCCGCCTGCAGGACCTGCCGTGCGTTATCGGAGGTACCTGCTCAACCCCTGAACTCCGTAGTGGAACGCAGGCATGGGATCGTCTGCCGAAAATATGCCGAATTTCACGTCCCTATCGAAGAATGGTCCGACTATCTCTTTCAGATACCGTACATCGCGGGTTTTCCTGAAGTAGTGCATGCAGGCGATGATATCCTGGAGGACAAACCGGGTCCTGATGCCGGCTGCATACTCTCCGGCGGGCTCGATATCCCCGTCGACGGCCAGTCGGTAGAGGAGATACGGGAAGTCCACACCCGCATGGATCGCCAGCGACATTGAACCCCAGAAGCGCGGATTGACCTCGATCAGCTTCGGCACGCCATCTTTCTGATCGAGTTTGAACTCGACCATCGCAATGCCGTACCATTTCAGGGCATCCAGCAACTTCAACCCGTACTGCAATATCTCACCATTCTCCACGCTTTCGCAGTACGTGCAGGGTCCGCCGCTGATGGGATACTCGCGCAGCCTCCTGTGCACGAAGACCGCACGGGGTTTGCTGTCCCGATTGTAGATCGCAAACGCGCCGTATCCCTGGCCACGGATATACTCCTGGATGATGGGCCGCTCTTGGATCCCAGCTAGACGCTCGTATCTGTCGATCAGCTCCTGCGGGGATGCGGCATACTCCACGCCCCGCGCCGTCGATCCTCTTCTGACCTTGATCACCGCAGGATACTCGATCTCTCTGGAGATCCGAACGATGTCCGCGCTGTCCGCGGGAAAATAGGTTGCCGGGCAGGGGATGTCATTGTCCAGTGCAAACCGAAACGTCTGTTCTTTGTCGATCGCGATCATCAGCTTATTGTAGGGTGGAATCGGGATTCTGGTACGCCGATCGAACAGATCCAGATGTTTCGCGATGCTCACCATCGAACTGATGCCGGCGGGCAGGATCGCGTCGTGTGCATCCGCCAGATCCAGCAGGAATGCGATATAATCCTCTTCGCTGCTGACCCTCGGACTCCACAAACGCTTTTTGCAGTATACGGACCGGAATCCGATCGGGATCACGGAGCGGCTGTGCTCCTCGACCGCCGTCACGTCGATGTTTCTCCTTCCCAGAGAGCGTATGGCGTAAAGGGCAGTTCTCAGGTTTGCATCGCAGACGATAGCATTCATACGGTACCCGCTGCTTGTGACACCGGGAGTCGCCGCAATTTTACCGCCTTTATCAACCTGCTCGCATAATGCGCATACCGAGGCGATCGACTCCCCGTCCCCCATCCCTTTCCATCCATAAGAGCCTTTCGGATATCCGGGTCGTCGTGCAGGACAATCCGCCCCAGACCTATCTCGGCGGCGGTATGGGCATCGCTTCCGGCGGATGCGGGCAGACTGTATCGCCTTGCCATCTCCTGCGACTGAACGTTCTGCGTCTCCGATGCCCGGGCATTGAACACCTCGACGGCATCGATTGACCGGATCACAACGTCCGACAGAGTATGACCCCTGAACGGGTGAGGCAGGACGACAAGGCCGTCCTGCGAGCGGATCTCGTCGATCACTTCGGGAAAGGAGGTAGAGCGGATCTCGTCGTGCAGAAAGAGCCCCAGGATATCGCCGATATCCGTCAGGATCTCGCAGCCGACGATCACGGTGAATTCCTCGTCCCGATTTACCCTGTGCGCCCGCAGTGCACCCTGAATGGTGCCGTGATCCGTGATCGCAACCCCGGTGAGACCCATCGCTTTCGCCCTTCTCAGGATCGTTTCTGGCCGCAGGAGAGAGTCGTACGAGTAGCATGAATGCACGTGCAGGTCGAGTTCCATCCGCCTACACCTCCTCCGCACTGGGTAAAAACATTTCCTGCATCCCCGCGACGCGGGGAAGCAGCTGACCGGTGTATCCGACAACGGCACCGGTCCGGCGGAGAGACGCTCGTTTGTCCGCTCTCACGGATGCGATGATGGTCACGGGCATACCGTGGGAAAAGAGATTCATGCGCCGACCGGGATTCGAACCCGGGTTTAGGCGTTGGCAACGCCTAGTGATAACCACTACACTATCGGCGCGTGCAGATCTACTTCGTGCTGGGAACTAATAAGAGTATCGAAGGTCCCGTCAGCCGAGGAAGGCAGCATCAATATCCCGTCTTTTCAAGAAATAAAAGCTGATAGCAGAGTTTTAGAAAGTTGAGAATTGCAGGCGACAGTCCGGCATCCAGGACGGCATGGCATCCCTTCCTGCGATCTTGCCCCAGCCGGAGGATCCCTGATTTTGCATGCTGGCGGCGCGGTCAGCCAGAGCCTGCTCCGCTGCCGTGCAGGAAAAGAATAAATATTCGCCCGTCGTCTATTCCCCGATCGCTGTCTGGATACAATGCCGGTGGGCGTGCAGGCAGCAGGATGTTCTGGATAGGTAACCAACGCAACGAACTTCCGGGCAGATTGTATCACAGGAGGAGGGAGAAGCACGTACGCAAAGCATAGGGTCGCCGTCGCGGTTCCGGCCTACAACGAGGAGCTGCTGATCGAAGACACACTGCGTTCCATACCGGAGTATGTGGACCGGATCTACGTCGTCGATGATGGTTCTACAGATCGGACGGCTGAAATCGTGCAGAAGTGTGCTTCGGAAGATCCCCGTATCGTGTGCGTTCAGCACCGGAGGAACGGCGGCGTGGGCTCCGCCATCTACACCGGCTACAAGAAGGCTCTTCAGGAGAACATGGACATCGTGGCGGTGATGGCAGGCGACAACCAGATGGATCCCAGATTCCTGCCCCATCTGTTCGATCCGATCGTCTGGCGGAAGGCCGATTACACCAAGGGAAACAGGCTGTTCAGCGCCGAGTACAGGAAAGGAATGTCGGCATGGCGCTCCTTCGGCAACTCCGTGCTCACCTTCCTCACCAAAGTGGCATCCGGATACTGGGACATCATGGATCCGCAGAACGGCTATACCGCGATATCCTGGAAGGCGCTACGCACCCTGGACCTGGATTCGCTGTACACGGGCTACGGCTACTGCAACGACATCCTCGTGAAACTGAACGCCCACGACTTTCGTGTCATGGATGTGGTGCACCCGGCGCGCTACGGGCGGGAGAAGTCGAAGATCCGGTATGGAAGCTACATCGTTCGAGTCTCCCGCCTTCTGGCATCCGATTTCCTCTGGCGCATGAAGACCAAGTATGCATCTCGCGGCCTCTACTCGATCCCGTTCGTCTACGCCTCCGGCATCGTCCTCACCCTCGGCGGTGCGGGCGGAGCGGTCTATGCGCTGTATCAGACGTTCGCCCGAAACGGCGATTTCGTCATCAGCGGTGGACTGGCGCTCATCGGCTTCTTTATCGGGCTTCAGTTCCTCTTCCTTGCGATCCTGCTGGACAACCAGCAGAAGTCACGATGGGAGAGTACGATCAATCCGCGGGAGCGCGTGCATTCGATGCGGAGGTCGACCGCATCCCGCCACGGGGGTGCCGACGATGGCTACGAGTGAGTCCGCGGGGCGTGCGGAGGAAGCCTTCCCGAATATCGGCAGAACAGACCGCATACCGTCGGACAACGGACTGGAGGCGTTCCTGCACGATTGTACCCTGCTGGGGCTGAACAACGCGTATGCCATATCCTGGAAGGATCTGATAAACGAGATCGCGCTCTATGTCGACCAGTACCATATCTACATCCGCTACAATCCGTTGTCGGATCTATCGAAGTACATCCCCCTGTCCCCCATAAAGAACCACCTGGACCGGTTCCAGAAGGATCGCCTCATCGATCCGTCGGGCAAACCCGATAACGTCCATCTGCACCCTGTCGGAGTCCACTATATCCCTGTCTGCGACTATTTCCGGAAGCTCGGGGAGAAGCACTATCGGCGGGTGAAGAGGCAAGTTCAGTCCGATGGGATCCGGTTCGACCTGATGCATGCGCACTTCACCTGGCCGCAGGGGTATACGGGGTTGCGGCTGAAGGAGGACTACGGCGTTCCCCTGGTGCTGACGGCCCATGGATTCGACATCTACGAGCTGCCGTTCCAGGACGACGCCTGGAGGGAGAGTATCACCCGGGTCCTGAATGCGGCCGACTACATCATCACGGTCAGCCGCCGCAATCTCGGCTGCATCGAGCATCTGGACGTGGACACCCCCGTTGCGGTCATCCCGAACGGTTTCAGCGAATCCAAGTTCTACCCCATGGATCCGGTGAAGTGCCGCAGGATGCTCGATCTGCCGCAGGATAAAAAGATCGTCTTCACGGCCGGCAATCTGGTCGAGGTGAAAGGGCATGCCTACCTGATCGAGGCGATGGAGAGGGTAGTGCGGGAGCGGAGCGATGTGCTGTGCGTCATCGTGGGTGACGGACTCCTGCGGGATCATCTGCGGGCGCTCATCCAGGAGAAGCGCCTGGAGGATCACGTATTCCTCGCCGGGCGGCAGCCGCACCACCGTATCCCGATCTGGATGAACGCATGCGACCTCTTCGTCCTGCCCAGCCTCTCGGAGGGTAACCCGATGGTGCTGTTCGAGACGATGGGCTGCGGCAAACCGTTCATCGGATCGGCCGTGGGCGGAATCCCCGAGGTGATCCAGTCGGAGGACCACGGCATGCTGATGGAGCCCAAAAATTCCGAGCAGATGGCCGCCGTAATCCTGAAAGCGCTGGATAAGAGGTGGAATACGGAGGAGATCCTGCAGTACGCCCGGCAGTTCACCTGGAAGAGTATCGCCAGGAAAACAGCAACTATCTACAGAAAGTGCCTCTCGTGAAGGGGGCTTATGGGGGTATCTTCCGACCTGCGGGAGGTTGGTGGGCTTTCTCGCCAGCCATCACTCCCGCGGGGGTGCGTTCCATCCTCCAGCGTGCGATGGTGGCGGATCGACAGGATCGCGGGATGCTGCGTAACGGATTCCGCGCATCATCCTCTTTGCGGGCCGTGCCGATACCAGCGATCCCTCCGCTCTGCCCGCTGTCGCACTGCATGAGGCGGGCTCGCGCGGAGAGAGAGTGCCATTTCCTTCTCCTCTGTGCGGCAGTCTTGGAGGGGGGAACCGGGGAGATCCGCCCTGCGACCGCTGCACCTGCGCACGGCATCGGATCCCCTCCTGAAAACACTCCGATCGAACCGGATCCACGGCTTCGTGGCGGCAACGATCGCACGGCGGGGATGGGGGAGGGAGGATGCACAACCCCTCTCTCCCGCTACTGCGGCAGGGCTCGGTTCGGATGGCGAGTCGTGTTCACCCGTCCGATTCCCGCCCCGCTCTCCGGAATGCCCGTGGAGATCTCGAACGCCCCTGCCGCGGCATCGCAGGGATGGACCGGGGGAGACCCCGCCCCTCCCGTCTCCTCCTCCCCGAAACCCGCAATGAGCAGTCGGGATCGGCCCTGGATCTCCCGCAGGATATTCCAACTGCGGGGGACAGCACGGGGCGCCTCCCTCCCCCAACCACCAAGCGTGCGACAGGAACGGATCGGTTATGCACGGTGCCGGCACTGATCCGTCCCGGGTGCAGCGCTATCGCGCCCGGGCACTCATCCCCCAGAACCGCTCCTGGGATCCGACAGGATTTGTCCCGGCTTCCCCATGCAGGAATCTGGACTGATTCGAGCGCGGATCGGATCCGCCGCGGGATCTCTCCGCATACTGGCAAAGCGGATTCGCACCGCTCTGCCTCGATAGAGCGGGGAATCCGCCTTCCCACGCACCGGACTGCCCCGATGAGGGCAGGGCTGCGGACAGGGTTCCGGGTGAGTGAAAATCGTTGATGCATGGCATGAGATACGGCCGATCCCGTTCAGCCCGCCGACCGCGGGACACTTTTCAGGAACTGAACGACTCTGGAGATATCCTCCTCCCCGACCGAGGGATGGACGGGGAGGTTGATGATATTCGCGGAGATGTACTCGCTGTTCCTGAGCTTCTCCCGGTCGTGGGGAATCCTCCGCCCGAGTAGAGGCACCCGGTGGACCGGGCAGTGCCACTGGAAGTTGCCCAGCTCCAGACCCTCTTTCAGCGCCCGCGCCGTAATCTGCGGAAGGGGAACGCCTGCGGTATTGAGGACGTTGTACTTCAGGAACGCCGCCGATCTCCTCCCCCCGACGATCGGGAGCACGTAGGAAGCGGAGCCTCCGTCCAGCTCGTCGGCATACACCTGCGCATTCTCGTTCCGGATCCGGTTCACGCGGTCGAGATGCTGAAGGTTGAGGCTCCCGACGAGCGCCCGGAGCGCGTTCATGCGGAGATAGCCGTCGTCGATCCGCAGCCGGTCCGAGGCGAGCAGATTCCGCAAGGCATCGATCGTACTGAACGGCGGGCGACTGCGGCGGATCGCCTTCTCGATCACCCGGTTCCTGCGCAGGTAGCCGAGGATCGCCTCCTCCAGCTCCGCACCCGTCGTGCCCCCCTGCAGCATCCCGTCCACCAGGGCAAAGAGCCGCCTGTCCGCGCGCATGAGATCCTGCCCGAAATAGGCGGTGAGGCGGGTCCTGTAAAGGTCGCTCCGGGTCGCCAGGTAGAGGAGGATAAGCCCGTAGACATGGTGCTTCTCCCGCAGCAGAGGAACTCTCTCGTAACCGGCGGCGACCGCCTCGATCGCGGGGGCGAGACCGCGGTTATTCAGGATCAGCATTCCCCCTTCACCGGTCGACATGTGCTTCTCGAAGTTGAAGCTGACGAAAGCCGCATCCCCGAACGTCCCGATCATCCTCCCCCCGCACCTCGCCCCCAGGCACTGGGCGCAGTCCTCCAGAACGGGGATTCCCCGCTCGCGGGCGATCGCCACGATCTCCTCGATGTCAGCCGGAATGCCGAAGAGGTGCGTGGCAACGATCGCCTTCGTCCGATCCGTGATGGCGTCCCCTATCGCTTCGGGGGATGCGAGGAGATCCCGGATCGAGCTGTCGACGAGAACGGGAGTCGCCCCCGCTTCCATGATGGCATTCATCACCCCCCGGTAGGTGAAGCTCTGGACGATCACTTCGTCCCCCTTCTGCACCTTCAATGCCTTCAGGGAGAGATACAGCCCGGATCGCGCCTGGTGCATGGCGATACAGCGGTACGCCCCGAGATACCGGGCGAATGCATCCTCGAAGGCCTGCGTATGCCCCTCGTGCGAGAGGTCCGCAGAGCAGATGGCGTCCACCAAGGTGTCCAGATCGATATGGGGTCTTGATCGCGGCAACATAATCTATTCTCGCAAACGTTCTCAGGCAGTCCGCTATGTGTCCGCGCAATCTATATATAATTTTTGCCCGTTCGGAAAATCGGCGTATCCATGGGAGTCTTTTTTCAAAACCAGCCGGTATCCCCGCCCCATTCAGGGCCCCCTCTCCGGCGCCACGCACCCGTGCGGCAGTACGACGATCAGCGGATTATCTTCATGTAGGCCGTTTCGGCCAGCTTTCCCCGGATGTCCTTGCTGCTGATGCGGAAGTACAGCTCCAGGGATGGGTTGAACTGGCTCTTGAACTGGCAGAGATTCTGGGTGTTCGCCCCGATGAACTCGCAGGATTCATACCCCTGCCTCTGCGCCTCCTTGATCACCTCCCAGATCAGGAACTCGTTGCTGTTGTTGTCGGAGCGGGCCCCTCCGACCCAGAGCTTGACGTCCCGGTACTGGACGACGAGGACGGCACTTGTCACCTGCCCCTCATCCAGGACGCTGAATGTCTTCAGGTTGTCCGGAAATGCGCTGCAGACGTCCCGCAGGTAGTCCACGCTACGGAACGGGCTCGAGAGCCCCTGCTCGCTGTACCTCTCCGAGACCATGCCGTACAGGCGGGAGACGTCATCGCTCACGGCAATCTCCAGCCCTTTCTTCTCTGCATCCCGAATCTGCTGCCGCCTCCTCACGGAGAACCCCTTCCAGAGTCTCTCCTGGCCCTGCCGGAGATCGAAGACGTACGTATAGAGCGGTTCGACGGAGAAGCCGCTCCATACGAAACTGCGGATGTCCAACAGGGAGGGCGGGCTGGAGATGGACAGGAGGTTGGGAGCATAAGCGTCCATCTCGGCCCTGAGATCCTCCGCGATGATGCGCAGGATGTGCTCGCGTTTGTACTGCTTCAGGTCCGCGTACGTGGCATCCAGCAGTAGACCCAGGTACGGGATACCGGTCTTGGGCGGCGGGGACATCACGCTCCTCACCCCCATCGTGTTCCTGTAGAAGAGGGGGAGGATACCGACGATCTGCTCTCCCTTCGTGATGGCATACGGCATGAACCGGAAGCCGGTATGCCGTTCGACGATCTTCAAAAAGTCCCAGTGATGAAAGAGCTGTCCATAAGGGCTCTTCTGCACAAACGAGTCCCATCGTGCCTTGTCGTCAATCGGCTCGATACCCATGGCGCACCCACCAGCGGTAGATCTCCTCTCCGCTCGTCATCCAGGCATTATTCTGCCTGCCGAGATCCAGTATCTTTCTGAACACTCTCGATCGCCCCCGTTTCCCCGCGTTGCTGAAGGTGTCGTTGTGGAAGTTGAGCGTCAGGATCCCGCGGCACGCGGCCACCACATCCACCATCCCCGCAACCGCACTCCAGGCCTCTGCTGAACCTCCGGCCGGAAGGTGCACGTCCATGATGCCGAGCGGGATCTCCAGCACGTCGATGTATCGCCCGCTTTTTAGGTCGAACGGCCAGTAGGGATGGCACATGCCGTTGCGGAACCCCATCGCGTCCGGATACCCGAACGTGCTGTCGTACTTGAAGCCGCTCTCATGCAGGAGGAGCCAGGTCTGCGGCACCCGGAACTGGAGATAGTGACTCCTGTAACCGATGATCTCGTGGTTCACCACTCTCTCCAACCTCGCCTTCTCCAGGGTCATGGCCGCGTGGTCGCAATACGTGCCGCAGCCCCCGTGGAGACCCACCTCGTGGTTCTGGTCACAGATACAGCCGATGTCCGCCTCGAGATCCTCGAGACGGTACCGGAACCGGCGGAAGTCGCGGTCTGCGGCGAGGAAGAAGAACGAGGATGTTGCCCCGTACTCCTGCTCCAGCCGCATGATCTCCCGAAAGTTCCGGTAAACGCAGGGAACGAAGCGATTTTCGAGATCCCGCCCTCGCATGGAGTTCACTGCGTGCGAGAGGCGGTGGAGCAGCGTGGGGTGGATGTCATCGACGTCGTGCGTGAGGCAGATGGCGAACGGGTGATCTTCGGGGTACTCTATATCGAGCCCCTCCCGCACGAGAAAGGCCGATACGACGGGATGCTGCAGATTCTTCCGCTGGCTGCACTTCGCGGTGAACCTCCCCTTTGCCTCCTGTCGAAGCGGGTCGTACTCCTCTCGGCTCGTGAACACGTCCCAGAGCTCCCCGTCGCGCCCGAGCGTCTCCCGCAGGATCTCTCTATCGGTCATCGAGTGCACGTCTCTTCCCCCGTCCGGCCAGTTCGATAGCGGTGCGAACGGTCCATCCATGAAAACCGCTTCAGGAACGGATCAATCAGGTGCTACAGTGCATTCATAGGATATAATTGTTATTGCGGGCCTCTGATCCACCGGAATGGAAGGTGGGGCGGAGTACGACCTCCTGCATGGCATCACCCCGGTTGCCTCCCCGAAGGAGTGGTTTCCGGATGCTTATGGATCAGTCGAGGAGCCGCGACGTATACTGCTGTACGGGCCCCTCGTTTACGAGGGTCCGTTCCTGCCCGAAGATATTGTTCTGCATGACGATGTTGCCGAACGTGTCCTTCTGTCCGACGGGATTGGGCGTGGAGAACCAGTTGTTGTGGATCCGCGCCCCTTCGGACGGGACGCCGCGTATGGCGATCGCGTAGGAGGTCCTCGTGAGGAAGGTGTTGTGGTGTATGTGGATGTAGGCGCCGGCTGTTCCGGAGCCTCTGGGATCCCCGTGCATGTCGAAGGCGGCGCTGGTCTGCGTATCCGAGATCATGTTGTAGCGCGCCTCGTAACCGTCTCCGGCCATACCGGAGCCCGATATGCAGTGCCGCGTGTAATCGAAAGCGTTCGCCTCGATCTGCGCGAATGCCTGATCCCCGATGAGAATGCCGTAGCCATAGCCGTTCGTGCGGCAGTGGTGGATGTGGTTGTGGTGGAAGTAGCCGCCGTTCTCCGGTCCGGTCTTCTGCAGGGCGATACCCGCATAGCTCCATCCGAAGATCTCGCAGTTGTCGACTTCCAGGCCGGGCCAGGTGGAGTGAATCCCGATCGCGAGATTGTACCTCCGCGTCTCCTTGAACGGGCCCTCCAGACGCAGGCCTGTTATGCGCACGTCCCTCCCTTCGGCATGAAGGGCACTGAATATAAAGTTCGGATCGTCGCCGTCGCTCGAGGTGTAGAAGATCCGTCCGCCGGGGGAGCCCTTCTCCCCGCGATTGCTGGCGAGTGTCACCCCCTCGGGAATGCCGATGCCGCTCTCCAGCCCCGTAAGATCGATAGCGGCGTTCTCCTCGATGTATACCACATCCCCGCTCTTCGCCTGGGAGAGGGCCTGCAGCAGCCCCTCCCTGTCGGAAACCACGGCGCGGACCCGGGGATCGTCACGGGCGATGATGTCCGCGTATCCCTCGCCGCCGCCGATCGGGCTGCCGGTGGGATTGAGCTCGGCTCCGAAAATCTCGATCGCGTCTTTATCGACGATAAGGGCAGAGATCACGTCGCCGTTCGGCGCATCGAAGAGGATGACGAAGATCGCTTCCACACTCCCTCCCGGGGAAAGGCGGACGGGTATGTAGCTGGCATCCCTCCCGTTGATCGTCAGGAGTACATTCGCCTCGATATCGGCGTCTCCCCGGTTGGTGCAGGTCACCTTTACGGCCTGGAGGTGTCGGAGAATCGGGAAGGGAGGATAGACCGTTTCGATGGAAGTGATGGCTACGGGAATGTCCTGCTCGAGAGGAGCGACGACGTGAGGAGGGGTGGGGGTGCCGTCCGGGTAGAGGGCCCTGGGCGGGGGGGGCCAGTGGACGAACGTGGTCTGTCTGCTCGCGATCTTCGGTCCTCCGGAGTCGTCGATGCCGAAGAGCCGAAAGAAATCCGGGAGGCTCACTCCCAGGACGCGGAGGGAGCTGTAGATCCATGCGTTTTCACCCGGCACGAGCGAGAGGAGCGGGGCACCCGCATTATCTCCGCTACTCCCGTGCACGGGGATCGCTGTTGCCAGCATGAGCATGGCGATGGCTGCCGCCAATAGTGAGGTGGGAAAGAGACGCCGGTATGGTTTCAAAGTAATCCTCCCCGCCGTATCTTCGGATGGAGAGCACCCGTGAGTGGGCCGCTTTGCTGACCTTTCTTCAGAGGGATATAAATAAGTATCGCGAATCCGCCGCCCCGTGGTGGCGGAATCGGGCGAGGATCGGTAGGAACGGAGACCGCGCCGGTGACGGGATGCTCCAGGATGGCGCAGCATACGGATTCTATAAAGTTTCACCTCAAGGAGACGACCATCCCCGTTGCATCCTGTAGCAGGGTCTATCGCAATACGGAAGTTGGGATTGCAGGGATTCTCACGGGTCTCCCCATGCAACAACCGCGCCCGGATGTCCTGAAGAGAAGGCTGGCATGAGGATTACGATACAGAATGCCGCCGTCATATTCTCCCACGCGTTCCCTATCGCACCTTGGTGGCGGGAGCAACAGGAAGTATCGCACCGGTTCTTCTGCCCCGGGCATCGCACGGCAGAGGCGGGAGCAACGGGGGTGGGGCGGACGGGCAAACGAGGTGCGACCGGGCCTTTCAGGAATATCGGGAATCGTTGAATGCGACCTCTCCCGCGTTCAGGGAGAGTATCCTGCGCCTCATGGCGCTGTATGCAGAAGATAACCTGCATCATCACCGCGAGAGACCCGCCGCACGCGGCGGGTCATGCCCTGTTCGGGTGCCGCTGTCCGTATCTGCGTGCCACACGGCAGCATGGGATCAAAAGGCGCGTGAACGAGCCCCTCTCCTGCCACGCAGGCCCCGGTGCATCTCCCGATGTATCCGGCTGATATTAATAATTGTTCAAATTTTATAGTAATTATAATATAGTTCTGTAACCCCCTCCACAAACCATACTAAAATCGAATTGCGATTAATTCCTGGATCTAT